>NZ_WNJY01000040.1:0-8986 GCF_010892355.1 Granulicatella sp. zg-ZJ
TAAACTATTGCGACCATTCGTATGGCTATAATAAGGAGAAGTAATCTCATAAATAAAGTTGAAATCAATTGATTTATCAATTTTACGTAGTAAATGGTCTTTTGGTACTAATTCGGACAATGTGTTTCATATGATTTCATCATTTGGGTGAGTTTCTTTATAAAACATAGATTTTTCCCTCCTTTTTCTTATCTCTATTATACCACTTTTAAGTGTTATTATCGTATCAGATGTTGTGGTACGAATAGCTTCGTTCTCGCACGTAGTAGAGAACGAGCGATGTATCGTGTACATCGTGGTAAGCCGTACAACTTAACGTCTGATACGAAAAAAGACTGTCGATATTTTAATTTGTCAACAGTCTGAATAAAGCACTCTACAGTGCTTTATTTTTTTTGTATCTAGAGAACCCCTCTCTAGATTTTTATTTTGTAAAGAAACTGATATATTACTGTCACGCATTCAACATATTCTTTTTTTATAATATAGTATGCCATAGACTATACGGTATTATTACATGAAGAGGTGCTTAGAATATGAACAAGAAATTCTCGAAGCTAGTAGGTGGTGTACTCTTTAGTACATTACTGTTAACACATCATCCACAAAGTACAGCAGCTTTTGCAGAAGCGATGACTTTTGAACATTCAAATAAAAATTTACACGCAAAATTAGAAACTGAAAATAATCAAACATTTTTAGTTCTATCTGCAACTCAAAATTTAGAAAATATTGCTGTATCTGTATCATCAAGTGATTATGAAACACAAACAATCAAATTAAATAAATTAGATGCAAATGAAACACAACGTTTTAAAATTACATTGATACCAAAAGAATCCATGACTATGTTACCAAAAACAAGTAGTGCCAAAGAAACATTGATTTTTGAAGGGAAAATCAATCATATAAATGTTTTAGTGTCTATTAGATATGAGGTTTTAGAAAGTAATGAGGTATTAGAAAGTACAAATACACATACGACAGACAATACTCTATCATCAACTGTAAATGAGCCAGTGACACCAAACACATCTGCTATTAACGAAGATAAACTAAAAACAGAAGAACAAGACAGTAAAGTAACAAATACGGAGACAGAAGCAGAAAACAGCAATTTTAGCGATTCTAATGAACCAACAGAAAACACGACTTCTAATGAAATAGTAGAAAGCGAAAATTCTAATAAAAAAGATGAAACTATCTCTAATCACGCAACATCAAATGAGATAGCACCACCTGTTGCTCCAGTAACTATCAGTACAGGATCTATGAAACCAGATGAACCTGCCAATACGGATAAAGAGGCAACTCAACCAAACACTGAAACAAATAAACCAAACAACTCTGAAAATAATACAATTGGTGTTGTTCAACCAAATACACCAGCAAATAATCGCGATACAAATACAACTCCAGACGTAGATACAAATAAACCGACGGACAAAGAAGATGTATCCACTCAACCAGTTGAAAATAATACGGAGACAACTCCAAATAAACCTGCTGAAGAACCAGTTCAGCCAAAACCAAATACTGAACCGACAATCCATACGCCAGATACATCACCGGTTGTGACACCTATTCACACAACACCAACGGTAAACCCTACAAGTGATTTATCGTCTCCAAAAACATATACCATTGATTTAGGTAAAGGAAAAACAGGCACTGTGACAGGTTATTACGATGCAAACTTAACACAAGAACTCATCACTTTATTAAATCAACATCGTGAAAAACAAGGACGTAAACCACTAAGCATTAACACTCATTTATCCGAAGGTACATTACTACGTGCAAGAGAATTTGCATACAACGCCATTAAAGGCGATACAAACTACCATACACGTCCAAACGGATTAGCATATTCATCTGCATTTTCTACTACGAATATTGGAGAAAATTTAGTGATGCAGTACCCAACTGCTCAAGGTTTAATGGGCTGGTGGCAACATTCATACAATCACAATGCAAATATGCTAAATCCTAATTGGACAAGTGTCAGCATCGCTGTATTCGTTGTAAATGGACAAAATTACGCTATTCAAATCTTTAATTAAATAGAAACACAAAAAGCATAGACGGTGTAACCTATCCGCCTATGCTTTTTATGCTCTATGCTATAAAATAACCTTCAATATAAAAACCTATTTCTTCATACCCTTGATGTTGATACATCATATGAGCATCACTTCCCTGCTCTGCAATCAAAACTAATTTTTGATTAGATAATTTTTTATGTAACACCGCTTTTTGTAACAAAGTACCTACCCCTTGACGTTGATACGCTTCATCAACTTGAAAATTATCAATTTCAATAAAATCTTTTTGATAGTGCAAAATTACATCACCAATAATAGTATCTTTATCAACAGCTAGTAATATATCTCCTTTTTGTAAAATATCTTGAATATATTGTTTTGCTTGTTCACGATATAAGTTTCCATACTGGATTGTTTCTTCATCATATTTTTTAAAATATATCTCTAACCACTTTTCTGTTAATTTTTCAATCGTTACATTAAACGTGCACGATTTTGTAAAATTAGCTTTTTCTTCATTTAAGCACATCAACACTTCGGTAGATAGATCAAATGACCACTCTTTCAAGACTTTCTCTATATCTTCTGGTAAACATTCATTTTCAGGAAAACTTAAATGAACATACTCCGATTGATAATTTGCTTGCTTTTCCTTTACAAAAGCTATATCTTCTTTTAATTCTTCTAAAGTAGGCATTACTTTATAATAAAGTACATTACTATCGTATCTTTCTGAATAACGTTCATTTTGTTCATAAATATATCGACTTGTTTCTACACTATTTTCAGATAGGTGCATGAATATATGTTTGTGCATGTTATCACCTCTTTCGATTTATTCTTAAATAATATCATAAATAAAAATGTTTACCAATAAAAAAATAACTTCTTAATAAATTGTATTGATAAAAAAAAAACAGTATCATTTTAATAGTCTTTATAATATTTTATAACACTGTCTTTAAACCATGTATTTTACTTACATTAGTAAATACTCGTATCATTCACTACCAACACAATTTGACGAAGAGTCCTTAAAAAAAGATAGTGAACGGCTAATGCCATTCACTACCTAGTTCTTACTTATTTCTCTACGTCACATCACTTGACGAGTAACCAAAAATCAATAGATTGTTATGAGAATTATTTACTTTCTTGATGTCGTCTATCAGAATGTCTCCAATAACGCCTTCTACAAATAGCACTACAAAATACAGATCTACGATCCAACACACCTTGGATTGTAATAACTTCCTTACCACATCTTTTACAAGTAAATATTCTACTATCATATTTCAAACTAGATTCTTGCTCTTTCATTGTCAGTTATTCTTCTTTCTTCTTTTTACCAACCATACCTAAAACTGCTAAACCAAATGCTACTGAACCAACTAAAGTTTCTAGATTTCCTGATGAATCACCTGTATGAGGTAATTGTTTAGTATCCGATGATTCCTCAGATGAAGTTGATTTTTTAGAATGATTATTCGTATTCATTGCAACACCTGAATCATGCATATTAGTACCTTTATTGCTTGAATGAGAACCTTTAATACTACTGCTTTCTCCTTTATCGGTTATACTACCAATTCTTTCGATAAGCTCTTTAGAAGAAATTGAAGTCGTTACTTTCGTTACTGGATCTGTTACAGTGGCATTTCCTTTGTCATCAACTGTTACTGTTGTACCTGGATTTGCTTTCTCAACTTTCTCTTTCACTGTCGCTTTCTCTTCTTCTGTCAAATGCTCTGTATCTTTTACCGGTGTTTTATCAGCTGGTACATTCACTTTAGTATCTGTAGTGTTGCCATTGCTAATTGGTTCGATAAGTTCTTTAGACGGAATTGGAGTCGTTACTTTCGTTACTGGATCTGTTACAGTGGCATTTCCTTTGTCATCAACTGTTACTGTTGTACCTGGATTTGCTTTCTCAACTTTCTCTTTCACTGTCGCTTTCTCTTCTTCTGTTAAATGCTCTGTATCTTTTACCGGTGTTTTATCAGCTGGTACATTCACTTCAGCGTCTGTCTTACCTGTGATTGTGACTGGAACTTTCAACTCATCTGTTGATTTATCTGGGTAAGTCACCACTACTGGCACTTTATGTTCACCTGGTGTTGTTGGTAACTCTGTTCCTGGTTTAACAGTAACTGTTCCTTCACCTTTACCTGTTACAGCACCTGTCACATCTTCAGTCGTCAATTCACCTTCTGGTTTTGTGATTGGTGTGGCACTTGGTGTTGTTTTCTCAGCGTCTGTCTTACCTGTGATTGTGACTGGAACTTCCAACTCATCTGTTGATTTATCTGGGTAAGTCACCACTACTGGCACTTTATGTTCACCTGGTGTTGTTGGTAACTCTGTTCCTGGTTTAACAGTAACTGTTCCTTCACCTTTACCTGTTACAGCACCTGTCACATCTTCAGTCGTCAATTCACCTTCTGGTTTTGTGATTGGTGTGGCACTTGGTGTTGTTTTCTCAGCTTGATTTTTATTCACCCTCACACTTACTATAACCGTTTTATCTGCTCTATTAGCTTTACGAAGTGTTACTGGAATCTCGACTGTTACACTATTTTGACCGTCAGGGAACGTTACTTTTGGTGTCCCACTCACATTACCTTGTTCATCAACTGTTAATCCGTTTGCTGACGAAGGTACAATCTCAACATCGTTTTGATTAGGTGTAAGAACTTTAGTTTTTGATAAAGGTAACCCATTTGTTGCTTCTTTAGTCGCTTTTGTAGCGTCTAGTGATTTGTAAACAGTAACAGGTACGTTCACAATCTTATTATCACGCTCTGACTTACTTACAGTTGCTTTAAGTGTGACTACTTTGCTATCTTCATTAGCTTTAAATCTTACGTTTGGAGTTCCTGTTAGATTTCCATGCTCATCAATAGATAATCCAGAAACAGTATTTGACGTTACACTAAATCCTTGTTGATTAACATTTAATACGGGGTGAGTAATTGTATTAGCTGCTATACCATTTTCAAGACTTGTTTCATTTGGGGTTCCTACTAATGGTTTATAAACAGTAATTGGAACAATGACATCTTTATTTTTGCGTCCAGATTTACTAATTGTAACTGGAATATTTACAACTTTATGATCTTCATTTTCCGCAAATGTTGTATTTGCTGTTCCTGATAAAGAACCATCTGCTGTGATTGTCAATCCTTCTGTTTCAACAGGTGTTAAAGTAGCACCTTGTTGATTAACTGTTAGTACTTTAGCTTTTTTTGTTTTTCCATTTTCAACACTAACTTCATGTGGCGTACCGGCTAGTGATTTATTAACAACTATTGGAACATCTATTCTATCTGATCCATGGCCATATTTACTTCCACTTACTCTAAGTGTTACTGTTTTATTATCTTCATTATTGTTAAAAGTAGTAGTAGGTGTTCCATATAACTGACCATACCTGTTTATTCCTAGTCCATCCACCTCACCACCTTCAAGCGTAAGACCAAGGTTGTGACCTTGAGGCGTTGTATTTGCATCTACGACTATCGGTCTTCCTGTAACTCCTACACCCTCTTCTACTTCATGTGGAAGTGCTGTTAGTTTAAATTTCTTTTTAACTGTTACAGTAACATTCGTAATTTTACTTTGATTTCCTTTCGTTACAGTAACAGGAATCGTAATATTTTTTTCTGATTCATCTTCAGTAAATGGAACATCTGGTGTCCCAACTAATTTTCCTTGCTCATTAACTGTTAAACCATTCACAGTAGGTGCTGTAATTGTTGCACCTGACACTTGATTATGACTAATAACTGTATTTGATGACGTTTCAACTGAATTGATAACAGCCGCTGAAGTAGATGTTACTTCTAAAGGACGATAGACTGTTACAGGAATACGAACTCCTGCTGCTCCGTGTTCTCCTTTATTACCAGTTGCTACAATTTCGAAAACTTTAGTATCTTTACCAGATTCAAAAGTAACATTTGGAGTACCTTCTAACATTCCTTTATCATTCAGTCTAAATCCATCGCCATCATTTAAAGGAATATAAAACACACCAGGTTGGTTAGCTTCTACAGCTTTAGTATTTTCTAGAATTTTTACTCCATTTGGAATTTCAAGAGAAATTGGAGTAACTGAAACTTTTTTGTTTACTGTGACAACAGCATTGACTAGTTTACTTTCACCATTTTTTTCTACATTAACTGGAATTGTAATTTCTTTGCTGTATTCTCCCTCTGCAAAAGTAACATTTGGAGTACCTTGTAAGTTACCGTCAGAATCTACACTCATTCCGTTAATATTTTTTGGAGTTCTAAAAGTTGCACCATCTTGATTGGCTTTAAGAACCTTAGTTCCTGCTGGAACTTTAGTATCTGAAACAACTTTTTTAGGAACATTTTCTGCATCAATCGGTTTAAAGATAAAGTTTCCTACTTCCAATGGATCACTAACTAAACCAGCTTCGTCGATTACAACAGCTTTCATTTTATAACGCATACTTGGAACAAGATCTTCGGCATCTATTTCTTGATCTTGTTCATTATAAAATTTAAGCTTTTTTGTTAGATTTGCATTCGTTGAAAAGTTATCTTTCCCTATAATCTTACTCTTATTAGCTTCAACAAAACTTGTTAGAGTGTCAAAATCTGCAAAACTTTTTGGTACAGTAATCGCTTGAGCTGTTTCTTTTTGTACCCTAGGTTTAGTTACATCGACTGGTACCACAAAAACATTCAGATTGTCCGTTTCTGTATCTGGATTGATTCCTAAAAAACCAATAGGTTTATTTCTAAGGTATAATTGTAACTTAGAAATAGCTTTTCCTCGTCCATCACCATCCATGATATTAGTCGCAATATCATTACTTCCTTCTGCCCCACGAATCATACCTGGTAAAGTCCATGAAGCACTTCCTTTACCATTATTTTTATCTGCTGAAATAGTAAAGTCATGGTCTACTCGATTATATTTTGTTTTATCTTCAACTCCGTCTGTTCCTTCTTGAGAACCAGTTAGATCAATAGTTTGATTTCCCCATAATTTTCCAGAAACAGGTTGTACTAAATCTAAAACTTTTGTTCGTATAGAAAACTTTTGTCTAGTTTTAGGATCTATACCTTCATAATAATAGGTATTATCATTTTTATGAAGAGTAATTCGACCAATACGTGGCGGAGTAATCTTAGGATTACCACCTTCTGCTTGAACTTTATCTTTTCCAAGAAAATAACGATTAATTTCTGCATCAGTACTATTTTTATTAAATGCATTTGGTTTAGCTGTTAATAAATTTAATAAATCATTTGAATTGATCGGAACGTTCGAATTTTCTCCAATCGCATAACGATAAATTAAAGCATTCAATTCAGAAGAATAAACGAATCCTGGATCTTTTGGGCGATTTGGTAAGTACCATAAAGCTACATTCGGTCGATTTGGATCTTGATCTGTTCCTTGAAGAGTATAATCTTTTGGAAGTGTTCGTCCGTTTGATACAGAGGGTTGATTATTGGCATTAAAGTTTAATTTTGTTTCTTCAAAACGTACACGATTACTTGATGCAGGACCACTAGTTAAAGTTGTAACACCAAATGCTGTGTATACTTTATTGCCATTTCGTTCATAAGCAGATTTACTAACAGTTACTTGTATAATAGCGCGATACGCTTTTCCCGTAGGATTTGTTCTTTCCCTAATATAGTTTAAATGTGCTGGATCTGCTATATTAATCTTAGTTAACCCTTTATAATAAGCATTCTCAGCAGAATTCATCTTATTATAAACAGTTTCATTGATATTTTCATTAGGAGCTGGATTGACAAACGGCTGTTCAATTAAACCTCCTGAAATTTCATTTGCAGTAACTCTACCTAGACTTGCATAATCTGCTGTTGCAACATAAAATTTACCCCTAGCATCAGTACCTCGTTTTGAATTGTAGATAACTGTATAAGTAATGATTGCATCTCCATTTGAACTATAGGAAACCTTTTTACTCTCTAACTGAACAATCCCTGGAACTTCTGATTTATTATTGTGGTAACCAAATGCTTGGTTGAAACTTCCTGTTTCACCAATTCTAAATCCTGCTCCCTCTATCAAATCTTCTGCTTGTTCAATAACCGTTAAAGCAGGAAGATAATATTCTTTTTCTCCAACTGTAACATAAACATCCCCTGTATCAGTTACTCGAATATCTTGTTCAGATAAAGATTTATTTGATTTTAAAATCAAATTTTTAACACGATCTTTTTCACTTTCTTTAAGCTGATTGACATCCACTACTGGAATAGTACGATTTGGTGCAGCCAATTCAAATGTTCCCTCAGCTTTTTCCTTACCACTTTCCACTTTCAATACTTCTAATACAGCAGATTCTCGGAAAATATCCTCTCCATCCACAGTCAAAGCATCTGCTTTCTCAATTGTTAAAACAGAAGCAGCTTGTTCTTCACTGTGTACAAAAGATTCTGGTATCCCTACTAATAGTGACCCTAATAATACTGAAAAAACCCCTACTTTATATTTTCGAATAGAGTATTTTTGTTGTCTTTTAAAAAACATCTTATTTTCCTTTCTTATCTTAATCATTCATGAATACGGGTAATTATTTAAATATTCATATCCACATTATTGACAGCTTTTCTTGATTGTGATATGAAACAATAAAAATGACAGATGAATCACTACTCTCATTCTCCTTTCTTTCATCTTTTATTTTCGGATATTTTATACTTGTCCAAATATCAGGACTTTATGTACAAATATGTTAAAATAAAAGAAGCTTGAATTAAGATTGTGATTTTTCCAATGAATATAGGACTTTTAGAGCCATTATGCATCAAAAAACAACCAATTTATCATTTTGAAATTGGTTTGTTTAGTGCGTTCCAAAAGTCCTAGTATTTTGTACAACTTTTTTGATTTTTTCTAAGTATTAACCAGTTATAACACGTTGTTTT
>NZ_WNJY01000041.1:0-8986 GCF_010892355.1 Granulicatella sp. zg-ZJ
AGAAAGTGTGGTAATGATGGCAAGAAGGACACACCTGTCACCATGTCGAACACAGAAGTTAAGCTTCTTAGCGCCGAGGGTAGTTGGGGCATTGCCCCTGTGAGAGTAGGACGTTGCCACGCTTTTGGTTTATCCGCAATAGCTCAGTTGGTAGTAGCGCATGACTGTTAATCATGATGTCGTAGGTTCGAGTCCTACTTGCGGAGTATAGCGCATTTATGCGTTTTTTTTTACAATCATTTAAGTGTGATGTATATAAAATATAATGCCGGCTTAGCTCAGTTGGTAGAGCGTCTGAATCGTAATCAGAGGGTCGAGGGTTCAAGTCCTTTAGCCGGCATTTTGCTGCTTTAGCTCAGTTGGCAGAGCGCAACCATGGTAAGGTTGAGGTCGTCGGTTCAATCCCGATAAGCAGCTTATCTAAAAATCTAATTTAAAAATGTTTTTAACGTGTGTTAACGGTATGTTGACACACGTTATTTTGACTATTTAATTGTTTTATGTCAATAAATAAAAAATGTTAATCAAAAATGCCTCAATAGAATCCAAAATATCTTATAAATTATATAGTTAACTCTAACAATTACGATTTGTTGTGCTATAATGTAAATAAATTTATGGATAAATATTGTGGGAGGTATGTAAAATGTACGGAAAGAGGAATGTATTGGGTGAAAGAGTACGTAAGTATGCTATAAAAAAATATTCTATTGGTGTTGTTTCGGTTTGTGTAGCTTTTGGGGTTTTATTTATAGGGTGTAATGAATGCGTTTACGCAGTTGAAAAAAATATGGTTGATGTGACTGAAAATACTGAAAATAAAAAAACTTTAGAAAAAGAGTTGTTAGACAAAAAAAGTTTACACAATAATGATGATAAAATTCCTGCAAATATTGATAATAATGTAAATGATGTAGAGAATAGAGAAAAAGAAACTGCATTAGAAACCTCTTTAGAAAACCATTCTTCTTTTAGAATGGCAAATGTGGATGTGAATGATGTAAAAGCCATTATTCCATTAGATAATGAAGGAAATATTAATGAAACTATTAGTAATGGTACAGTGGATAAAGTTTTAGTGATAAAAAATGATGGAACAATTACAAAAGAAGAAGCAAATGGTTCTTATGCGTACGAACCAAAACAAGTTGTAGATGATAACCAATTAGTTCCAGCTATTGAAGCGTTTAAAGAAGTTGAATATGATGATTTATATACTATATTGCAACCAAGAGTTCGTTTTTTAGAAAGACTTCAAATTCAAAATGATTTAAAAAAAGAAATCGGACGAGAGCCTACAGAAAATGAATTGAATGCTCGTATTAAACAAGTATATATGGATAAGTTGGATATGAGACACCAATTTGAACATGTAAAAGATAATATCGAAAATACAATAAAAGGACTTGTCGAGCGTTCTGTTCAAACAGATATGAATAAGATCATAGAGAATAAATCTCAGATTTTATTAGGTTTATCTTATTTAGAAAGACAATATCCTTTTAAATTTGATACTATAAAAGCAAAAGATTTAATTTTGTATCATCCAGAAATATATGGTACAAAAACCGATCCATTGGATAGATTGATTGATATTGGGCGTCTAACCTATGCTGATGTTGAATTATCAAATACAGATAAAACATATGAGAAAAGAATCAAATCTATTACAAAGCAAAATACAATTTATGACTTTATTGTAAATCATGTTAAAATGTTTGAACCAAACTTGACACCGAGCGATTGGTTTAAACAAAATACAAATGTGATAATTGTTGAATCTGAGAGTCCTTATGCAGATTCTAATTTATTCAAGAAGATGTCACATGATACACGATTACGCTCACATTTAATTCCGTTATTAACGGTTAATGAAAAAAGTTTATATGCAATTAGTACTATGAGTACGGTTACTTACGGTTTATTGGATTCATATTTAAAAGATAAAACAGATGAGGTGGCATTTGAGTCTTTCAAAGAAATGATGAAAGAAACAGCTGTTAAACAAGAAGCCTTTGTCGATTTTTGGTATCGTATTAGTGAAAAAAAAGATAGATTATTTGAAGGAAATGATATTTTAGTTATTGATACGATGAGAAGATATAGTGATAATCCAACTGAATCAGGGAAACAATCATGGTTGCCGTCGTATGGTGAAAATAGTGTAGATGGTATTCGTCAGTTTATGGCTCCATTTAGGTATCATTTAGATTTTTTACAAGCAGATGGACAAGCTACTGGGGATATAGTGAATCATTTTTTAGCAAAAACATTAACCGATAGAGGACAATCTGTTTATACTCATGAAATCACGCACATGCTAGATCAAAAAGTTTGGTTTAATGGATATGCCAGACGTGAAGGTCAGGGTGTTGAAGTCTATGCTAGAGGTCTATTTGAGTCATTAAATAATACAAAAGGTGCTTCTGGTTATGAATCAATTTTTAATTTAAATACCACGTATGAATTACGTGGAGAGGGACGAACACAAAATGAGTCGCCTAATCGTTTTCAAAAAGAATCTGATTTAAAAGAGTATATGCAAGGGATAATGGATGTTTTGTATACATTAGACTATGCAGAGTCTGAATCTATACTCAAACAATCTAATGATAATAGAGCAATTTTATTAAATAAAGTAACGCTTATACCAGATGCAAAACGAACAAATCAAGTAAAAGACAGCTTTTCAAATATTGATGAAACAACAGCAGGAAGTTTGACCTCTATCAATGATTTTATTGATAAAGGTATTGTATCCGGTCGATTAGCTTTTAAAGGGCGTCAAACTGTTGGAGAAGCAACACCAAATGGATATCATGTTGTTCCACTTTTTGAGCCAATATATGCAGGTGTTCAAAATGATGTCGGTTCAGTAGGTGATGTTACGTTTAGACGTTATGCCTACGAATTGTTGGCTGAATATGGGTATAAAAACGGGATGATTCCATATCTATCTAATCAGTATGCCAATGATAAAGAAGCTTTGGCAGCTATTTTAGATAATGCTTATCAGGGAAATTTAGCTATATTTAAAAAAGATATGTTTAAACGCCGTATTGAAAAAGTAGATCAATTAAAAGAAACGCCATATTTTAAAAAATATAGTGAATTACAGACATTAATGGATGAAGCAATTGTTAAAGATTTAGAGCAGATGAAGAGAAATAAACAATATGGACAAAATATTTTGATTGGGGTTACTGCTGTTCATGATTTAAAACAAAAAATATTTGAATTTTATTTAAACGACACGAGTGATTTTAGAAATACTATCTACAAAGAAACCGTTTACGGCAAAGACATTGAAGAAACTCGTGAAGATATTCCGATTACGATTACTCACCGTGAAGACGCAAACCTTTGGGAAGATGAAACAAGAACAGAGGTTGGGGAATTAGGTGTAAAGCTTATTACAAAAATATGGACAACCGAAAACGGAGTGCGATTAGGAGAGCCAATCATCGTTTCTAAAGTTGAAAAAGCAATGGTACCTACTGTTATATATAGAGGAACAAAACCAATTGACAGTGAAACTGTTACAGAAACAGAAGAGGACATTCCAGTTACGATAAAAGAAGAAGCAGATGCGACAATGTATACAGATGAAGTACGCACGGAAGAAGGACAAGTCGGACTAAAACGTGTGAGAAAAGTACAACATTTTAAAAAAGGCGTTGCTTTTGGAGAACCTGTTGTCACCGAAGAAGTGATAAAAGCAATGGTACCGACTGTTATATATAGGGGGACAAAACCAATTGACAGTGAAACTGTTACAGAAACAGAAGAGGACATTCCAGTTACGATAAAAGAAGAAGCAGATGCGACAATGTATACAGATGAAGTACGCACGGAAGAAGGGCAAGCAGGACTAAAACGGGTAAGAAAAGTACAACATTTTAAAAAAGGCATTGCTTTTGGAGAACCTGTTGTCACCGAAGAAGTGATAAAAGCAATGGTACCGACTGTTATATATAGGGGGACAAAACCAATTGACAGTGAAACTGTTACAGAAACAGAAGAAGACATTCCAGTTACGATAAAAGAAGAAGCAGATGCGACAATGTATACAGATGAAGTACGAACGGAAGAAGGGCAAGTCGGACTAAAACGTGTGAGAAAAGTACAACATTTTAAAAAAGGCGTTGCTTTTGGAGAACCTGTTGTCACCGAAGAAGTGATAAAAGCAATGGTACCGACTGTTATATATAGGGGGACAAAACCAATTGACAGTGAAACTGTTACAGAAACAGAAGAGGACATTCCAGTTACGATAAAAGAAGAAGCAGATGCGACAATGTATATAGATGAAGTACGCACGGAAGAAGGACAAGTCGGACTAAAACGCGTGAGAAAAGTACAACATTTTAAAAAAGGCGTTGCTTTTGGAGAACCTTTTGTCACCGAAGAAGTGATAAAAGCAATGGTACCGACTGTTATATATAGGGGGACAAAACCAATTGACAGTGAAACTGTTACAGAAACAGAAGAGGACATTCCAGTTACGATAAAAGAAGAAGCAGATGCGACAATGTATATAGATGAAGTACGCACGGAAGAAGGACAAGTCGGACTAAAACGCGTGAGAAAAGTACAACATTTTAAAAAAGGTGTTGCTTTTGGAGAACCTTTTGTCACCGAAGAAGTGATAAAAGCAATGGTACCGACTGTTATATATAGGGGGACAAAACTTAAAGACCAATCGGAAATAATTGAAAATATACCATTTACGATTGAAACGATTGAAGATAATACTTTGACTATTGGAACAAGAATTGTAGAACAAGTAGGGAAAGTTGGTAAAAAACGCATTTATATTGTTAATGGTGTAGAAAAAGAAGAAGTTATCATTCAACCTGTAATTGAAAAAGTACGAATTGGAACAAAAAAAGTAGTATCTATGGAGAGTATCGCTTCAGTTGTATTGTCTAATAAAAAGGAAATTTATTTAAACAAAAAAATAATAAAAAATGTTGAACAAGAAGTATCTAAAGATAAAATATTACCAAAAACAAGTACTAAAAATATCCCAATAGAGATAGGTTGGTTGTCTTTATTTACTAGTTGGCTATTGTATATAATTAGAGTAAAAAAAGAAGATTAGTTTAGATGATGAAAATGATGTGTATCAAGTGGAGTAACCATTTGGTACATTTCTTTTCTTTTAGAGTAAAGTTAAAAGTTATGTTGGTACAAAGTAGAGATATATAATATGTATTAAACTTAAAAGAATAAAGGTACCTATTTTTAAAAGAAGATTTTAATTGGATAAAACATCGATTTATCAATGTTTTTTACGCACCATGAGGGAATCGAACCCCCATTTTAAGAACCGGAATCTTACGTGATATCCATTACACTAATGGTGCTAGACTAGTATCAGTTTACTGAATTTTTATAGTAAATTCAAGTTAAAAATATTTAAGCGTTATATAACAGGTTGTTTTTTGTTTATAGAACTGTTACAAAAAATTGTGACAGATTTATCATACTTTTTATATTTTTTATAAAAAGCTAAAAAAATATATGTTTTTAATAGATAAAAGACTTGATTTTATTTTACATAGCTGTACTAATTGTGATACAATAACTGTATCAATAAGTAATATACTTTTGTTAAAAACATCACAAGAAGGAGAATGAAAATGGCACAAACAACAAAAGAATTGTTAGCTGGATTTGAAGATAAACAATGGGCTGGTTTTAAAGGAACAGCTTGGAAAGAAAATATTGATGTTGCACAATTTATTCGTGATAACTATACAGAATATAAAGGGGACGAGTCTTTCTTAGCAGAAGCAACAGAGGGCACAAAAAAATTAAATAAAGTATTCCAAGATTTACTTGCTAAAGAAGTTGAAAATGGCGTTGCAGATATGGAAGAAAAAGTCGTATCAACGATTTTAGCTTACGATAAAGCCTACATTAGTGATGAATTAAAAGATTACGAAAAAATTATTGGTTTACAAACAGACAAACCATTAAAACAAGGTTTAAATCCTTTTGGTGGTGTGCGTATGGCAAAACAAGCCTTAGAAGCGTACGGTTATAGTTTAGATAAAGAAGTAGAATCAATCTTTACAGATTGGGTACAAACACATAACCAAGGTGTATTTGATGTTTATGATGATTCTATTCGTAGAGCACGTCGTAACAAAATCATTACAGGTCTGCCAGATGCTTATGGTCGTGGACGTATTATTGGTGACTATCGTCGTGTTGCGTTGTATGGTGTAGATTTCTTAATGAAACAAAAATATCAAGATTGGAAAAATCTTGAAAAAGAAACTTACACTGATGAAGAAATGCAATTACGTGAAGAAGTTTCAAAACAATATCGTGCTTTAAATGACTTAATCAAATTAGGGGATTTACACGGATTTGATTTACGTCGTCCTGCTCAAACAGCACAAGAAGCTATTCAATGGACTTATTTAGCATTCTTAGCAGCAGCAAAACAAACAAATGGTGCGGCAACATCACTAGGACGTATGGATGCATTCTTTGATATTTATATTGAACGTGATTTACAAGCTGGTTTAATTACAGAGCAAGAAGCACAAGAATTTATTGATCATTTTGTAATGAAATTACGTATGATTCGTTTTGCACGTACGCCTGATTTTAATGATGTGTTCTCTGGTATGCCAACATGGGTAACATTATCTATTGCAGGTATGAATAATGATGGACGTTCATTAGTAACAAAAACAGCATTCCGTTGCTTACATACATTGTATACAATGGGTGAGTCACCAGAACCAAACTTGACAATTTTCTATAACGAAAAATTACCATTGGCTTATCGTCAATATTGTGCACAAGTATCTATTGATACATCTGCTATTCAATATGAAAATGATGCTGTTATGAGTATGAGATTAGGTTCAACTGATGCTGCGATTGCATGTTGTGTATCTCCATCTGTTATGGGATTAGAGCATCAATACTTTGGAGCACGTTTCTCTGGACCAAAAGCATTATTATATGCTGTATCAGGTGGTATTGATGAAAAAACACGCGATCAAGTTATCGAAGGTTTAGAACCAATTACTTCAGATTACTTAGATTATGATGAATTGATGGAAAAATTAGATAAAGTATTGGATTGGACAGCTAAAACGTATATGCGTGCATTGAACATTATTCATCGTTCTCATGACCGTTATGCGTATGAATCAAGTCAAATGGCTTTATTAGATACACATCCACATCGTTACTTTGCAACAGGTATTGCAGGATTAGCGTTAGTAGGAGATATGTTATCAGCTGTTAAATACTCAAAAATCCGTATTATTCGTGATGAAACAGGTTTCCCAGTAGATTATGTTGTAGAAGGAGAACAATTCCCAACATTTGGTAATAATGATGATCGTGTTGACTCATTAGTAACAAACTTCTTACATGATTTCATGGAACGTTTACGTAAATTACCAACATACCGTAATGCAGAGGTAACAACATCTATTTTAACAATTACATCAAATATTGTTTATGGAAAATCTTTAGGAAATGTATTCACAGGTTCTAACCCAGAAATCGTAGGATACCGTGAACCATGGACACCAATCGCACCAGGAGCTAACCCTCAATATAATTCTGTTAAATCAGGTGCTTTAGCTGCACTATCATCAGTTGCGAAAATTCCATTTGATGATGCAAAAGACGGTAGTTCATATACATTTGCTATTCATCCAAAAGCGTTAGGACGTGATGATAGTGATCGTCGTGCGAATTTAGCAACAATGTTAGATGGATACTTTGTGAAAGGTGGACATCACTTAAACGTTAACGTATTAAATCGTGAAAAACTAATTGAAATTTTAGAACATCCAGAAGAAAATCCACATGCTGTATTACGTGTATCTGGATATGCATTGTACTTAAATAAAGCAACAAAAGCACAAATTGCAGATATTTTAAATCGTGTTATTCACAATCAATTCTAATCTGTGTGTGATGAAAAGCTGTAAGTCTTTCTTGCAGCTTTTCTGTTTATTATGATAAACTAATTGTAAAGAAATCAAAGAAAAAGGAGGTAAGCGCATGACTGTTTTAGGAAGGGTTCATTCAACAGAGAGTTTTGGTTCTGTTGATGGTCCTGGTATTCGTTTTGTAGTTTTTATGCAAGGGTGTCATTTGAGATGTCAATTTTGTCATAATCCAGATACTTGGCGGCTAGGTCAAGGAGGACGTGAGTGGACGGCAGAAGATTTATTGAATGAAGCATTAAAGTATAAAGAGTTTTGGGGAGAACGAGGGGGTATCACGGTTAGTGGCGGAGAACCTTTAATTCAAATTGATTTTTTAATTGAATTTTTTAAATTGGCAAAAGAAAAAGGTGTCCATACGACATTAGATTCTTGTGCAGCTCCATTCACATTTGATGAGCCATTTTTTTCAAAATTTAATGAATTATTAAAATATACAGATTTGATTCTATTGGATATTAAGCAAATTGATGACGAAGAGCATAAAATATTAACAGGACGAAGTAATCAAAATATTTTAGATGCGGCAACATATTTGTCTGAGGTAAATCAACCTGTTTGGATTCGACATGTCTTAGTACCAGGTGGTTCGGATAAAGATGAATTGTTAGTACGATTAGATAAATTTGTGAAAACATTGAAAAATGTGAAAAGGGTAGAAGTGTTACCTTATCACAAGTTAGGTGTCTATAAATATGAGGTGCTAGGTATTCCGTATCCTTTAAAAGATGTGGAGCCACCTACACCAGATCGTGTAGAAAATGCTAATCGCTTATTACATTGTAAAGATTATACAGCTTATTTATCTATGTGAAAAATAAGTGTATAGATGATAAAAAGATATGTTGAGGTATATCAACATATCTTTTCAGACTGTTGACAATATATCTAAAAAATCCAACGTATTTTTCCAGTTTTGAAAAATACGTTGGATTTTACATTTAAAAATGATAAATAAAGAACTATATTGTAAAAAATGGCTATCTCTCGTGAGT
>NZ_WNJY01000042.1:0-8913 GCF_010892355.1 Granulicatella sp. zg-ZJ
TAAAGACAGTCGTGATTGACGTGTTCCATTTTTTACAATGCCATTGGTTGCGTGACAATTTGGGCAACAATCTGGTGTATAGGTTAATTTACCGTATAAGACTAATGATTTTTTATGTCGAATGACACATTCTGATATGTTTTCATGATCAAATGTGATGTTTTTATCCTTTAATTGTAGTAAGGTTTCTGTTATACTGGACATGGGCAATTTCTCCTTATTATTTGGTCGTACTTTTAATTTAAGAGAAAATTGCCTTTTTGTCTACATAAAATTAGGGTTGCTGGCTTATGCCATCAACCCTAAAAATTATACAGCCTTTCTATCTTATAAGGCTTTCGGTATCTCATCTTTGTTTCCTCTTTTACCTTACAAGTATATTATATACGAATTTTCGTATATAGTCAATAGTTTTTTTAGTTCAAATACGAAAAATCGTATGATATAATAATAGTAAAGGAAGGTTGAAATATGAATGAAGCAGAATTAAAAAGAATAATAGAATACAGATATAATAGTTTACGTGCATTCGCTATTGAAAACGATATCCCATATACAACAATCCGTTCAATACTAGAACGTGGTGTTATGAATGCTAAAGCTGAAACAGTATTTAAAATTTGTTCCATACTAGGAATTAAGCCAGAAGTATTTGATACATCATTACAGGACACACAAAAAAACACCCTCTCCACAACAATTCAATCAATCGTGGATACTTCTATCCAATTAGAAGAAAAACGTCAAGAGAATGTATTATGTTACGCTGAAGAACAGTTAAAAGAACAACTTAATGCAATGATACTTTGAAAGAAAGCGAACAAAGCTATACTGTTTTAACTCCTGTAAAGGTTGTTGAAAGCTTAGCAGCCGGCCGTGGATACTCTTATATGGAACAAAATGAAACATATGAAGTTTATACAGATAAAGAAAATTTGAAAGGACATGATATTGCTAGTTTTGTTACTGGTGATAGTATGATACCCGATTATAAAGACGGAGATGTTGTGCTTATCAAAAAAGGATACAACAACATCCAAGGCGGCGTTTATGCGATTGACTATAACGGAAAAAGCTATTTGAAAAAAGTATACAATGAGGGAAACAGATTTAAACTTGTATCAATAAACAGTGAAAAATATGAACCTTTTTACATTGATATACCTGTTGATGAAGATATTTACTTTAATATCATTGGTAGTGTTGTAGATAGTTTTACGCCTGTTCAAGTTTATTAACTCACATTGTGAGATATAAAAAATAATTTTTGAGGGAGAAAATAATATGAAAAAAGAGTATTGTTATTAAGTACAGCAGTTGTTTTAGTCGCTTGTGGAAATGAAACTAAAGAACAACAGTCAATATCTCAAACACGACAAGAAACTACTACAATGTCAACAACAATAGCCACTACATCTACAAAAAATAAAGAGGTTAAAAGTGGACCTCTTACCGAAGTTGGACAATACACATATCAAAATGGAAACGGCAAGGTTGAATTGATAAAAATAGCAACTCCTAATGTCGAAAAAAACTCAAATAATGTAACAATTACAATAAAAGAAATCAAGTTATTAAAAACATCTGAATTAACAAATAAAGCAATAGACTTCTGGTCTCAACATCAAGTTAACATTGATGATTATTTAAGCAACAACAATATATATACACTACAAGTAAAATACGATGTAAAAAACGATAATGACGTAAACATTGGTTTTTCACAAGCAACAATAAAAAGTGTTATATCTAGTGACGGTATAGAATTTGATAAGGTATCGGAACAATTGTTGAAGATTTCTCCGCATGCTAAAAAAACAGACAATGCATCTGTGTTTATTATTAAAGGTTCCTCTGAATTTAACGATATAACGTTCTATACAGGAGATATACTTAGAATAGAGGGAAGCGGAGGGTATCATTTAGGAGAAGGTTTCCCAATCAATGTTCATTTAGGAGAATAAAAAAGAAATTATACTTTACTTTTCATATTATTCAATTTTTTTGAGTGATTTTTTAACTAAATATATATAATTGACAACATCTACACAATACTATATTGTATGTGACAAGGAAAGAGCAATAGGAAGTCTTACCAGTTATACTGTAGGAACCTATTGCACAAAAAGTCACTTGTCTAAGTCAAGCGGCTTTTTGTTATATGTCATATAAAAAAGATGGAGGGGAAAATGAGAAAAGAAAAGTTAGAATTCAAAGATATGTTAACAAAATTACGTGACGAAAAAGGAATACAATTCCATCTAATAAAAGAAAATGAAGCTATGCAGATTTTACAAGAACGTAGCTACTATTATAAACTAACTTGTTATAGAAAAAATTTTGAAAAAGACGCTAGCGGAAAATATATTGATGTTGATTTTGCTTATTTAATTGATATAGCATCTATAGATATGCAAATAAGATATTTTTTGCTGCAAATGTCATTAGATATTGAACATGGAATAAAAACAGCACTATTATCCCATATTACACAAAACAAAAATGAAGATGGTTATTCTATCATAGATGAATTTAAACAATATGATCCATATTCTTATGAAAAAACTATTTCTTCTTTCGAAAAAAATCAATATTTATCCGATATGTTTTCAAAGCGTAAACAAGATTTACCGATATGGGTACTAGTGGAAATAATGGATTTTGGTACTCTTTCATCATTTGTAAAAATGTATTATAGGAAATATACTCCTACATCATTAAAACATGCTAGCCATTTAATTACCTCTGCAAAATATATAAGAAATGCATGTGCACATAGTAATGTACTAATTTTAAATATATACGGACGGGTCAATCAAATAAAATCTCCATCAATGAGTGTTAAAGACTTAGCAAAAATTTACAATATAAATATTCTTGAATTAAAACAGAAAAAACTTCATGATTTATTTTGTTTATTCGTACTTTATAAAAAATACGCAAGTAGAAATTCTAGATCTTATAGAAAGAATCAAGGTAGTTTATTAATTGAACGTTGTAAACGAAATAAAAGCTATTATCAAAATAACAAAAAAATACTATCAGCTTTTCTTTTTTTTAAGAATTTAGTTGACTTTTTATAGAAAATGTGAGAGTATGTTAACAACGAAAGACAATTATTGTCGCTCAAGATGTGCGTGCACTGACGGGGTTCATACGAAAGTCAACTACGTTATACGTGGTTGACTTTTTGTTTTATATATATATTTAATTCCACTCTGTTGAGTCGTTTTCCTTAAAGGAGGTGATACCATTTCCATAAAGTTTCATTGCACTTTGAGAAACAACGTAGTAGAAAACGTAGTAAAGCCCTTTTTATAACCTAAAAACCCATTGTTATCAATGGGTTTTGTTATAGGTTTTATATTGTAACATAATAAAAAACACCTTTATTTTCATCAACCACAACTTGTGTGCTCGTTGATGTTAAAGGGTGTAACGCAATCACTTTGCCTTGTTTATCAAATTCTTTAAGGGCATAAAAATTTCCAGAAAAACAAACATCACATACTATCATTTTTTTAAATGTAAAAGGGGTCATATATTCATTAGGTCTAATACCTAATAAATACTGTACTGGATGCTCACTTAAACGTTCAATATCCCCTTGATTATTCTTATAAACTTTAATAGGTAATTTTGCTATATCATCTGATAAAACATTAACACAGGCATATATATCATTAAAAAGATGTGCAGTAGAAGCATTCGGCGTACTTGTATTTTTCAGCCCAAATATATCAATCAATGTTTTAAATCCATTTTGAGACTCATTAAACTGTTCAGGTGGTATATCTTCAATAAAAACATTCGGAAGAATGCTCCTTTTTAACGCATCAAAAAACTTCATTTATCATTTTCCTCTCTTATTTATTTGTGTATACAATAGAGTTATATAATTCATTCCTATAAAACCCAGGACAATATAACAAGCAGGCGGAAAAATTAGATAAACACCATATATAATACTTAAAAAACACGTAAATATCAGAAATAAAAACACTATATCTTTTATCAATCTCAAATCCATCTCCTCCAATCAAAAACTAAAACGTCCACTTAAAATATGAGCATTCAAATCCACTTCATTGTGTACAACATTCGCACGAGAAAAAGCATTCATAAGACAAGCTATAGGGTCTATACGCCCTGTACTCTTACGTTTTGACAACATAATATTCTCATTATCATCTTCTCTCGTTTTAGCGTTCATTATCGCTCTCCTTAATAATTTATCTCCGTTATGGTAAATCTGAGTGTTATAAACATGATTTCTAAAATCTTTGGTTGCTGGTGATAAAAACGCAAATTGTTGTGGGATTTCAACTACGGTTATACCTTTACTTTCAAGACTAGCCATCAAATGAACAGCTTGCCATTTATCAAAGCAAACTTCTTTTACATTATAATCTTCACACCATTTCAAAATATAATTTTCAACTTCAAGATAATCAACGACCGACCCCTCTGTTAAAATCAAATGGCCTTGTTTAACATATAAATCATACGGCACTTTATCTACTGACATTCTTTCTTTGTACCTATCCTCTGGCATAAATGAAACTTGTTTAACATATTTTTTATTATCTAATACTGCAATTAAACCTAATGATGTTAAGTCTGTTGTCGCAGATAAGTCTGCACCGATATAACATATTGCAGTTTGTGATTTCATTTTTACATCTAATTCTTTTTCTTCAAGTTCACACAAATCCCATTTGTTTATATCAAGATAACTATTCTCAGGAATATCTACCCACATGTTCATATTTTTCGTTAAAAAATCACGCATTTTCTCCGGAACATCTAGTGCTAATTTTAAGCGACCTTTTAGATAGGCAATACCCGTTTCTGTTGTAGCTAATATAGGATTAGCTTTAATCCAAACAGATTCATCTTTTATATCATCGCCAAAATCTAATTCATTTACCATAGCAAAATATTCTTCGTTCTCTACATCATCATCTGGACTTAATAATTTTGAGACATATTTATATTCAATATCGTAGCATGGGTTTGTTAACTCAAATCCTGCCGTTGTAATAATGCTTAGTAAAGGTTGTGTTCTAGCTCCCATCCCTGAAATTAACACATCATAAATATCGGATGTTTGATGTGCGTGATACTCGTCAACTAATCCTGCTTGAGGGTTAAAACCATCTCCTGTTTTACCACTATCTTTAGACAAAGCTTGTATAAACCCTCCGGATTTATCATGGTGAATTTTACCATACGCTTTTCTAAACTTATCAAAAAAAGGACTGTTCTTTATTTGTATTTCCGTCTCATTCCAAAGTATTTTAGCCTGTTCAGATTTTGTAGCTCCTATATAAACTTCGGAATACGGTTCACCTAATGCACTAGCTTCATAACTAGCTACGCAAGCATTAGATTGTGTTTTAGCATTCTTTCTTCCCACTTGCCAATACGATAACTTAAATCTCCTATATCCCGTTTCTCTATGTACCCAACCATAAATATTTGAAAAAATAAATATTTGAATAGGCGCAGGGTCTATTGCTTTTCCTGCCAGAACTCCTTTTGAGTGCTTAAATTTCGACATCCATTTCAAAAAATTCATTGCTTTTTCTTCATCAAATAGATAAGGAAACTCCTCCGTATCTTCACGTTCAACATCTCTTAAAAAACGCATATATGCCCATCTCTCTTTTTGACAATGACTACCAGTATCCTCTAACGCTATCTTACAATAATCAATTAGCATATTTTTCAGCGTCATCATACATTACCAAACTCTCTTTCGCTTTCACTAATTGGTTTTTGATTAACAGCGTGCAATGCTAGTTTTGCCCTAGCAGAAGGTGATAATCCCAAATCATTTTGCATCATTCTTAGTTGTTGCATCAACTGATGTTGTCTAATGAATAGAGGGTGAGCGGCAGTTACTGTTTCAGAAGCCTTATTTGCTTCTACAATAATTCCATCTTCAACAATTCTCTTTGTACACAAAATATACTGTTCGTATACATTGCAATATAAAGCCAAAGCATGAACATCAAGATTTCCTAATAGTTCTATTTCTTTTGTTTCGTTCACAACATATTTAAATTCTTTTTTAGCTATATCTCCTAACCAATCTGGTGGTTTTAATTTATTTCTTGCTGTTTTTAAAGACTTTTCAGCTTGTAGCCTCATGTTTATTTCTTCATTTGAACGTTTCGGCTTAGAACCGTTTAATAATCGTAATTCTAACGGCATTGCTACCTTAGACATTTTCATCTACTCCTTTGTTCTTTATTTTTTTGTTAGGTCAGAAATTTTTTTAAAGGGGAATTTGTACAAGGAAAGGCTGGGTGCGGTCTTGAGTCCTCTTTCCTTTCGTGATTTTAACATGGGGTATCAAACAAAAAAGCACAATAAACAACTAGTACACATACGTGTTTTTGTTGCAGGTATTGTGCTTGATGTTATATTATTGTGTTTTTCGTTAGTTTACTCTTGATTGTTTGTTTTGTTGCTTGTTTTGTGTTGTTTGTTGTTGATTGTTTTTATCTTCTTTTTTCTTTTCTCTATTCATTATTTTTTTACATTCGTTTGAATAGTTTTGTCATTTTGTTTCTCTGTTCGCTCTCTACTCTCTTTTCTGTTAACTCTTTGTTTTTACTATCTATTTATTTGTTTAAAATTTAAAATGATAATACAAATAACATGAACAACATATATAACAGATTGACTGTATAACTATGTATTCTACTATATGTTATGTTATATGTGTATATGTATGTTGTTTCAATCTCTTTGTTGTTTACTTCGTATTTTCAAACGTTGATTATTTTTTTATCTTCTATAAATAACGTCACTATAAAAGTTACAACATTTATATACACTATTTCATAATACAATTTTATCATGTTTTCTTGTCAAATCTTCCCAATTTTTTCCCAATTTTTTCCCAAAAAATACAGTAAAAAAAGCAAAAAGAATATGAACATAATTACAACATAATATATAAAAAGTACTTTTCAATATACTTTGCTTTTTATTTGCACTTTATTTTACAACTCTGCTTTAAAAAAAATTTTTTATTTTTTTTAAAAAAAGTATTGACTTATTATAAACGTACGTTTATAATATAAGTGTAAGTTAAAGAAAGAACTTACACCCTCCAAAAAAAATCTCAACGGAAAGGAGGGACGTTATGAAAACGAGGCGAGAAAAAAGACAAGAACGAGAAAAAGAAAAAGCTCAAAGACTTGAGCTATTCTTAAAGTTTATAAGTGCAATTATAAACATACTCTCTTCAGTCTTAAAGCTTTTTAAAACATAGCGGATTGGGCGACAGCTGAAAAGCTTAGCCCTTCCCTTGAGATAATTATACAGCGAAAGGTGTTGAAAGTCAATGACAGAACCAAAACGTCCAAGAGGACGTCCTGCAACCGGAAAAAAAAGGACTGTACAATTAAAAATAGATGTTACAGCAGATGAAAAACAAGAAATTAAAAACGCTGTGAAACTTTATAATAAAAAAGGTATCGCAGATTTAATATTATACTTCATCAGACAATAACAAAAATAGCTGACGCTATTATGAACAAATCAAAAAGCTAACTGTTACAACTCTTCGAAAAAGTGAACAACAGTTAGCAGAAATAAACTTCCAAAAATTGAAAGTAACAATATTATACATTACCTTTTTAATTTTTGGCAAGTACATTCAAAAAAAGAATAGGAGATAATAATCATGTTACAAAATAAAACAAAAATAATCGTACACCTTTGGTATATTCTTAATAGATAATCTTTACTTAATTCTCTTTATTCTGTAAAAAAGAGATATCTCCATTTGCAACGAATTGTTCTAAAATATTTTGAACAGCTTGTTCTTCATTCGTTCCAATCTCATAACGACATACTTTTTTCAATTCATTATCGGCATTTTCCATGGCAACACTGTACTTAACTTCTTTCATCATTGGCAAATCATTTAAATTATCGCCAAATGCGATACACTCCTCTTTTTTTATACCGTATTTTTCTTGTATAAATCGAATGCCTGCTCCTTTTCCGCCGTCTTTATGATACACATCAATCCACATATCTCCACTTGTCGCTGAAGAAACATTATATTGTTCACGAATTGTTAAAGCAATTTGTTTATTTTCCTCTAAAGAACGTTTACTCATGATGGCAATTTTGACGACTTCTTCATCAGCTGGAATATCCGACAATGTTTTTATTTTAATAATTTCCATATTATATTTTAGAAAATGCATCAACGCTTCATCAGAAATCGTTTCGTAAGTGTATGCTGTTTTTGTCGTACTCAATAACGCATAACATCCTTCAAAACTTTCAGCTAATGTCACAACTTTTTCAACAATGTGTTGAGCAATCGCTAATACATGAATGGACTCCCCTTGTTTCACAATATGGTTCCCGTTATCTCCTGCAAAATATAGCCAATCTTGACATACATCATCAAAAGGTTTTGAAATATGGTCAAAACTATTTCCACTTGCAATGACACCAACGATATTTTTCTCACGCAACTGTTCAGCAATTTGGTTAAATCGCTCTTTATCATACGTTTTATCCTCTCTTAAAAAAGTACCATCCATATCTGTCGCAATTAGTTTTATCGTCATATTTGCACCTCATATCTTTCTATTATTTTTATTGTATAAAGATTATATGGAATAGTCAATGATACGCACCAATAAACACTTCTATCCTCATTTTTGTCAAATATAGTTTATTTTTAATTATCATAGTAAGGACAAATTGATATACTATGAACCCAAAAGATTCACACTAAAACAAAAAATGGCTGTATAATTTTTAGGGTTGATGGCATAAGCCAGCAACCCTAATTTCATGTAGACAAAAAGGCAATTTTCTCTTAAATTAAAAGTACCACCAAATAATAAGGAGAAATTGCCTATGTCTAATATA
>NZ_WNJY01000043.1:0-8662 GCF_010892355.1 Granulicatella sp. zg-ZJ
CCACACCTTATTCAAACGGTATCACAGAAGCTATCAACAATCATATTAAAGTCATCAAACGGATTGCCTATGGCTATAGACGTTTTTCCTATTTTAGATTACGTATTTTAATCATACAACACCATTCCCAATGGCAGAAAAAGAATGTGAAAAAGGTAGTGAATGGTTAATGTCATTCACTACCAACATACTCACTATTTCTCTCCACCAACACAATTTGACGAAGAGCCATAAAAGATAGAGAAACATTTCAGTGATAAACTCACAAAAATATCACTCTATCTTTTTTATCATATTTTTTCATCCTAGAATACTTTTGACTTACTCCCTAGGGAATTTTCTTGATATAAAAATAAAACTACTCATCAAAATAATCGAACTCATTACTAGCACTCTTTCTGTCAGCATCCATAATGACAAGCACAAAATGATATTCCTAGCAACCCAAGGATGTGGGTAAACTGTCCAAAACAACAGCGTCAAAGCAATACCTACTATATAAATGATAAAGATACGTTTATATTTAAACGCTCGCTCCAAAACGGTGGCTTTGAATAATAGTAGATGTGCGAATATCCCGAAACAAAATAGTCCTCCGGTAATAATCAGCCCCACGGTATTTCCTCGTTGTACAAGAGTATTTATCTCTTCAACACAATATGGCGTGACGAATAAAAACGCAATATAAAAAAGAATAGATATATAATATCGATACAATCGCATGATACATCACTCCCTATAGAATTTTAAGAAAAAGGAAATTCGATTTTTATTAAATACGTTCCACTCATACCAGAAACTCTAGATACTGCTTCACTCCAAGCTCTTGGAGATAATGGTCCCCACAATCTAACATTATATCCCCAATTTAAAGAATAGCTAAATGAATTAGTAGATACATCTGTTTGAAAAAGTTTTCCAGTACCCGAACCTGAGTGACATCCTACTTTTCTACTTATAAGATAATATATATCATCAGGTTTCCAACTACCGTAAATTCTATTCACTCTAATTTTTTCATTATTAGAACTTACATCATAATCAACATATAGTTCAGCTTTGACCCCTGCGATATACTTACTACTTCCATCAACATCTCTATCTTCACCAACGGTGTTTTTTCCCAAAGGTATTTCAATTTCGTAACCAGCTGTATATGATTTTCTAGCAAACGTACTTAAAGTCTGTTTATGTGTAACATTAAGCACTTTTACTTTATCACTTGTTAACTCTATTTTATCTCCTACCTGACGCAACTGTAAATCATCTACATTTACAACAGTAACATCTAAATTTTGGATATTAAAATCTGCCTCTTCTGCACTGACAAACCCAAAATTTATAAATAATAAAATAATCAAAAACGTAACAACACTTATCACTTTTTTCATAATATTTCCTCCTTTTATCATTAAATAAAGTTCTATAATCTAATCCAATAAAATATCCCCATTTTTGTACCTATAACAATTTCTATAGTACATTTTATCCACATCTTTTTATTATATTATTATTTTAACTTTGTTTTATAATTTTGTCAACGCTTTAATTTTAATCTTTTAGAAATGGTTGACCTTAAATATATACGATTAAACGTGTGCTGTCTTAACAGTCAGCACATAAAGAGAACCACCACTATTTATATGCGAGGTGTCTTTTTGAAAACGCTAGTCTAATACTATTTTTTATAACAGTTGTCTTTTTATCTCTACAAATACGGTTAACCCAAAAGTCAAAACAAAGACGAGGTAGAGTCAAAAAAATCATGACACGATAAATTTAGCTTTTTGAAAAATATGATGACATCAAAACTAAAGCGGAGAAGACAAACAGCCTAACACTGTTTGTTTTCTCCGCTTTTATCATATAATGACTTTTGGGTCAGCCTGTATCATCACATTTTCTCTTTAGTCTACTTTCAAAATGATAACTTTTAAATAGTTCGATAATTCAACTTGTTTTAAAGTCGTAAAATCTTCTGGTAGCCTAAATACTTTTTCAATCGTATAGGCTCTTTTTAATCGTTTAAAGGCTTTATCAATCATTGCAACAAAATCTGTATATGACACATTTGAGGCATTTGTTGATGCAACAATGTGACCATGTTTTGATGTTATATGAATGGCATCTTCGAGTAATTCTGTATAATTTTTTGCTACAGAAAATGTTCTTTTCTTCGTTCTGGCAAAACTTGGTGGATCCAGTACAACCCAATCAAATACTAACTCTTTTTTCTTCGCATATTTGAAATAATCAAAAACATCCATGACATATAGTTTTTGAGAATCCATGGATAAGCCATTCACATCAAATTGTTCTGTCGTTTTTTCAATACTTCGTTTCGCTACATCCACACTTGTCGTCTGACTTGCTCCACCAACAGCGGCCGCAACCGAAAATGCTCCTGTATAACTAAAGGTATTCAATACCGATTTACCTCGACATTTTTCTTTTAAATACGCTCTTACTTCTCTTTGATCTAAAAAAATTCCGGTCATTAAACCGTCGTCCATGTATGTTGCGAATTTCACACCATTTTCTTCAATGACTAATCGCTCAATAGGTTGGCCAGTGACAAAACGTGATACAAATGGAGGATTCTCATATCTCAATTTTTCATAAACGGATTGGCACTCTGTCACAACTTTTAAAAAGACTTCTATAATTATATCCGCATAAGCATAAATCGCTTGCGTATACCATGAAAAAACTGCAACTCCCTCATACATATCAATCGTAAATCCTCCTAATCCATCTGCTTCCCCATTATACAAACGATACGCAGTAGAAGAAATCACCAAAGATTGTTTTCGTTGATACACCTCATACAATAAGTTTTCAAAAAAACTAGCGGATAGTGTTTCTTTTGGGTTTTGACTAAAGACAAATCCAATCCCTTTGTTCTGCTTCCCTAATAATGCTTGTGCAACGAATTGTTGTCGCTCATCGTACAAAGCCACTACTTTTCCCTCTGCAAATGATATAGAAGAAAAGTCTTTTTCTACTAATAAAGGGTTACCTCTTTTTATTTTTTGAGCACTTTGTCGTGTGATATAAGCTTTTTCCATACTATTCCTTTCTTACTCTACACATTTTTATCATAAAAAAGCACGATACTAAGTACCGTGCCTTTGTCATTATCCCCAAACACTTTCCAACACATTCGTTTGATCTCTATCTGGACCAACAGAAAATGTTGAAATACGTACACCAACTAATTCTGATACACGACGTAAATATTGACGCGCATTTTCTGGCAAATCTTCTAATGTACGGCAATTTGTAATGTCTTCAGACCAACCCGGTAACACTTCATACACAGGTGTACACTCTGACAATTCTTTTAAACTTGCTGGATAGTGTTCAATTCGTTCGCCATTTGCTTTCTCATAAGCAACACAAATTTTAACTTCATCTAAACCACTTAAAACATCTAAACAGTTTAAAGATAAATTCGTAATACCCGATACACGTCTTGCATGACGCATCACAACACTATCAAACCATCCAATACGTCTTGGTCGACCTGTTGTTGTTCCATACTCACGACCAATTTCACGGATACGATTTCCGACTTCATCAAATAATTCTGTTGGGAATGGTCCATCTCCTACACGCGATGTGTATGCTTTACAAACGCCAACAACTTTTGTGATTTTTGACGGTCCAACACCACTACCAATGGTTACACCACCAGCTACCGGATTAGATGATGTCACAAATGGATATGTTCCTTGGTCAATATCTAACATGACACCTTGGGCACCTTCAAACAATACACGTTTACCTTGATCCAATGCATCATTTAAAATTACAGATGTATCACAAACATATTGTTTAATTTGTTGTCCATATTCATAATATTCTTCAAATATATCTTCAAATTTTAATGGTTCTGCTTGATATAATTTTTCAAATAATCTATTTTTTTCTTCTAAATTCGTACGTAAACGTTCTTCAAATATTTCTTTATCTAATAAATCTGCCATACGAATACCGATACGAGCTGCTTTATCCATATAAGCAGGTCCAATCCCTTTATTCGTTGTACCTATTTTATTATCACCTTTAGATTGTTCTTGTAATGTATCTAATAAAATGTGGTACGGCAAAATCACATGTGCACGAGAAGAAATACGTAAATTTTTTGTATCAACATTTCTTTCTGCTAAATATGCTAATTCTGTTACTAAAGATTTAGGGTTTACAACAACTCCGTTCCCAATAACACTAATCTTTTCTGGATAAAAGATACCTGATGGAATGAGATGCAATTTATACGTAACACCACCAAACTTAATTGTATGTCCTGCATTATCTCCACCTTGATAACGTGCGATAACCTCTGCATTTTCACTTAAAAAGTCGGTAATTTTACCTTTTCCCTCATCGCCCCATTGGGTTCCAACAACTACTACTGATGCCATAATTTACACCCTTCCTTAGAGTAAACAGATTTATTTACTTCTTCGATTTTTTATGTTTCCGCAAAAAAGTACAGCACATGAGAAATCCTATTTATAGCTGCTTCCTTCCGGATCTGACTCGGTTCATAAGCTTCTCATTGCCGTACTTCGATATTATAACAAATTCTTTTTTATTTTTCCACTAAGAATACAGGATTTCTCTAAATTTTCTTTTTAATCATCTATTTGACAGAAAAATCCGACTATTTTTGTTGAATTCAAGAATTCTTAAAATAATACATAAACATTCATTTCTATAACCCATTTATATACTACGACAAGTAAAAATCGAAAATATACTTTTGACTAATAAATACCTTTGATACCGCATTATTATCTATGAAAGGAAATAAGGTTCCAACTGTTCTGATAAAGCAAATAAAATGTCTTCTCGCCCTTTTCTAGCCGTCAACTGTACACCAAGTGGTAATCCGTTTTTGGTTTGATATATCGGTAAACTAATAGCAGGTTGTCCCGTCAAGTTTGCCTGTTGGGTAAAAGGTGTTAATGTTAATCCTTTTAAAAACATCTCCCAAACAATATCTAATTTTCTTTTAGTAGATGTCGTACTTTCCACATCATTTGCCATTTTTTCAAACAATTTATGTTGTATACCATATTCTGTTAGTTTAGGCGCTACATCTGCTGTACTTGGTTGCAAAAACACATCATATTCTTCATGAAAATCAGTCACTACCGCTGCAGCACTGTCCCAACAAGATAGAGCTTTTGTATAATCACTCGCTAGTAAATCTTTACCTGATTGATAAATAATCCATGCCATTATATTCATATCCTCTCGTGTTAAAGGACGCTTTAAAGACATTTCCATATCGCAAAACATCGCTGCTGTTTCTGCACTATTCATCATATAATAACTTTGCATCAATCCAATACCGTCTAATTTAGGTGTTGCTTCTTCTACAATACAACCCAGTTCTTTTAGCATTTGTACTGTATAATAAACAGCATTTTTCGCAGCATCCGAAACCGGTGTTCCTACCGGTGACTTGGTGCTATATGCAATTTTTAAAGGCTTAATCATAGGTAGCTCTTTATTTAAAGGCAAGGTAAAGGGACTTTCCCACTGTTCTGTTTGAAGTGCATAGAATAAGGCTTTTGTATCTCGTACGCTTTTTGTAATAGCAAAATGAATAGATGCTCCTTGCCACCCTCGGTAACTAAATGGTCCAACAGGAATACGCCCTCTGCTCGGCTTTAGTCCGATTGTACCTGTCCAACTAGCCGGAATACGAATTGACCCTCCTCCGTCACTTGCTAGAGCCAAAGGAATCATATCACCGGAAACCGCACTAGCAGCACCTCCACTGGAACCGCCCGCATGTCTTGTCATATCAACAGGATTTCTTGTCGTACCATATAACATATTGTCTGTAAAATTAGTAAATCCAAACTCTGCTGCGTTTGTTTGCCCAATCACAATAAATCCTAATTCTTCTATTTTTTTAACGAGATTGTCTGTATGATTAGATACATTGTTTTGTAACAAAGAACTACCACATGTATTAAGTTCTCCTTTTAGATTTTGTCCTAAATCTTTTAATAAAATGGGCACACCTTTATACATTGTCTTAGATAATGGTCTTGTCTGTATTTCATATAAAGCTTTATCGTATCGTGTGCGCACAACAGCATTTAATTGTGGATTGATATTCTCTATCTTTTCTATCGTTTCTAAGAACAGTTCTTCAGCAGATATAGCACCTTTTTGAATTTGTTTTGCCCAATATAAAGCATCTTCCATGTTTATTCCTCTTTTACTGTATAATGACTCTGTGATGCTTTTTATTTTAAATGAAATTCGTTTATTTCTCTAGTTTTTTAATCAATAGACCTCGTATACCTAAACAAATACATACACTACCAATAACCAATAAATACACAGCATTATGCTCTCCTGTTTCTGGTAGGGCATCGTCTTGTTTTTGTGTCGTTTCTTCAACTGTTTGAGTTGTTTCTTCTGTTGCTTCTTTCTCAAAAGACTGTTCTTGCGAATTAGTATCCGTATGTTCAGCAAGTAAAGCACCTTTTTCTTTTTGAGAGTAATCAAAAATTTGTTCCATTACTACATATTTCCCCTCATCAAGAGCATCTAAATTTACTTTATCTAGCGCAACAGATAGACTGCCTTTTTCATCTACCGAATAAATTTCCTCTGTCGGCTCAACAACAATATCTTCTTTACCAAGTGGTGTTATCCATGTTTTGACAAGTACTTCCCCTTGTTTAAAACCCTCATAATTGATTGTATCAACATAAGTATCACCCACTTTATTCACATACGTTTGAATCTTCGGATGTAGTGCATACACCGTTTGATTTTGATTTTTTAAATCAAGATGCGTTGTAATCAACACATCATTCAAATATAATTCATCTGCATATATAACTGTATCTTCATACCCTTCAAACTCAAAGGACTGTTCGTCTTGAGTACCGTTCGCAACAAATGAACGACATTGTTCTTTCAATACTTTACCTGATGTGTCAAGCTGTTTTACTACAAGCATATATGTTTTATCTTTCACTAAATTGGATAGCACAACAGCTTCTACATGTTTCTCAAATGGATAACTTTGTTTTTGGTGATACATCGTTGTCGCTTTCGACTGTATGGTTGGTTGTTTATCGTTTACAATCGTGATAGTGCCCAATTCATCAGAATAGACTTCTGGATTTAACAAAAATCCATCTGGTGCTTTGACTTCTTTAATCGTATAGTGCTTTTCTATATTTAAATTTGAAAATGTAACATTCCCATTTTCGTCTGTTTCTAACATGTCGATTAATTGATTTCCTTCATAGACACCAATGTTTGCCCCTTGTAATCCTTTGCCATTACGATCCACTTTATGTACGACAACATCTTTCTTTTTAATTAAATTCAAGCGAACGGTTGAAAATCTCTCCGTGTCTAATTTAAATTTTCCTAATGTTTGCGAATGCTCTCGCTGATAAATAAATGACATACCATGATGTTGTGGTTGTTTTTCTTGGTAAAACGATAGTATCGTTGTATTAGCAGAGGAAGTTGGTGTTAATATTAAGCGATTATCAATACGTTCTATCTTCCACCCTTCAATCTGCTCTGGAATAATCAACTGAGACACTAAACCATTCAAATCCTCAAGTACTGCACGTTCTCCTAAAGTTACTGTAACAGTTTGATTATGCCAACTTGTATATTTTTTGTACTGCTCGATTTTCTTTGTCACATTTTCTTTAAACTGTTGATACTCTTCTAAAGAAAGTGTACCTGTTACTTTTGCAATGCGATACCCTAAGTTTTCCCAAACAAGCATTTGTGTATAATGATAGTGTTTATCGGATACTTGGATGGCATACCCAAAATATGTTGTTAAAGACAATTTTTCTTTTAAAGAAGCATCAATCTTTTTTTGTTTCTCTCCTGTAATAATCTCTTCATTTGAGAACACTTTCGTCTGATACTCTTTTCCGTTTACTAATGTTGTGGGATCTAAACAAAATAACACATCATCATCATCTGAAACTAAAACATCATCATAACTCAATGCTGTATGAAAATCCTCCTCTTCCACATACACAACTCCAGATTCTTTGGAATCTCTCATCGTCACAACTGTATCTGTTGCAAATACTTGCGTTGAACAAAACACACTCAACAAACAGACACCGATTATTAACCATTTTTTCATTGTTTTCCTCCTTCATGTTTTCTATTATGTATATATGCCATTTCAACTCTTTTTTGCACAAAAAAACTACATTTTTCAATGTAGTTCAGATTGTTGACAATAGCGATAAAAAATCCAACATATTTTTTAAAAATTGAAAAATATGTTGGATTTTGCATTTAAAAATGATAAATAAAGAACTATATTGTGCAAACCGATACCCATGATTTTGTTTAGAGTCTGCAAAGCTACGCTCAATCGTTTCTTTCCGTCGTTTATATAGTGCTTTCCCAAACGTAGATAATCGACGCTCACGACATCTATCATATACATCAGCATCTATCGCTCGACGTAGTATCCGTTTATTACTGTTATCGCTTATACGATACTGTTTATATCCTTGTCTATCAATGTTTCTGTAGGTGTAAATTTCTCCCGTACGTGTATCCGTAAAACAATCTCTAGATGAATCATATCGAAAAAACTTATGGTCAGGATTGCGATGAAAACGTCTATACC
>NZ_WNJY01000044.1:0-8423 GCF_010892355.1 Granulicatella sp. zg-ZJ
CTTGTCGCATCATCTACTTCTTTTTTAGCTTTTGCTTTCTCTTCTGGACTTAGATTGTCATTTGCTGCTATTGCTGCATTTGCTTCATTTTGGGCTTGGGCTAATGCTGTTACTGCTGCTTGTTTTGCTTTAGGTAATTTCATAGCCTCTATTCCAGCATTTTTCGCTTCATTGACTTTATCTCTAGTTGGCGAATTATTGATTGCTTCTTTAGCTTTTTCTGCTTCTTTTGCTATTTTATCTTTTGCAGCTTGTTTTTCTGATTCTGATAGTGAAGAATTATTTATTTCTTCATCTTGTTTTCTTTTTTCTTGATCAATTTCTTCTATTGCATTTGGTTTATCTTTTGCTGCTACACGATGATTCTTATATATTTTTTTATCTGCTTCTGCTTTGATCCTTTTTAGATTTGATATATCATTTGCTCCATCAATTTTGTTTTTTGCATCCTCTGCAGCTAATCTTGTCGCTTCTGCTGCAGCTTGTTTTTCTTCCTCTGTTAGATCATCTCTTCTATTATTAGAATCATCTATTTCTTTTTTTAATTCATCAATTGATTTTTTAGTAGCTTCTTTGTCTAAGATATTTAGGGTTACAGTGATATTTTTTTCAAAACCATCCTTTGTTACAGTTGTTACTTCAAGAGTATTTCCCAGACCATTCAAGTCAGTTATCTTATCAACTTCTTTCCCAGATCCATTTCTCATTCTGTTAATTATGAATGTAGTTGCATCTGCTTGTTCTTTATAAGCAGCCTCATATTTTACTAATTTTAAAAGTTCTTCTTGTAAATCACTCTTGGCTATTAATTTGCTGTTTTTATCTATCGTTACATCTTCTGGTATGTGAAAATACATAAATCTAATTTTCCCACTTCTTGCAAGTGGGTTATCAATTCTATCCTTACTAGTATTTGCTACAATACGTTTGTTGAATCCTCCTGGAGTAGCACTATTTCCATGACCAAATATACTACCTGCTTTAAGATAAAATTCTTTTTTTGCTTTATCATAATGGAATATAGGTTTAGTAGGAGCTAGATTTCCCGTGAATTTTGCTTCTATTCCTGGGTGATCTGATGAATCATCTGCCAGGTAGATAACAGGTGGGTCTCCTGCTTCTACATCAATAAGCTTAACGTCTTTATCAGTTCGAACACCTGCCCACATGATTAATTCAGTAGACTCAGTAGGCGAGCTTGAAAATGTAACTGAAGCTGGATTTGAAGATGGACTCGGTGTTGGTGCTGGTTGTACAGGAGTAGCTTCTTTGTAAACTTTCAGATAAGCACGAGCATAATTTTGTGCAGATCCTATAGGTAGTTGGTTAGATTTAAATCCAGCAATTAACGCAACTTCATCAGCACTTTTTATACTACTATCTACAGTTGCTGTGTAGGTGATTCGATAATCTAAAGTTGTTTCTTCTGTTTCAAATGATAAAATTCCTTTAGTTCTATTTTTGATGCTGTTTATTCTATCTATTTCACTTGGAGTTGTATTCCAACTCTTCTCCATGTGCCAGCCTATTGTATCTCTCCAACGACCTTCAAATCCATCATTTTTATAACCATAACTTACTGTTTTTTCAACATAACTTCTCTTTCCTTTTTCTCGTGATAATCTATGTATAGAAGTTGCCCAATCATTAAGTACATTTCCATCTGAATAAAAATAAGATGAAGTATTTTCTGCCATAGACACGGATGTTACTGTTAGTCCTTCTGGTACAGTAACATAAAATAATGGTTCTTTCCACCAGTCATGTTTTTTATTGATATTTGCTGTTACTCTAACTCTATTTTGTCCACTTCCATTATCTCCAAGCCATTCTACTTTTACATCGATAGAGTCTTTTACTATGTTGCTATCGTTTCCTTCTCTTGAGTTCCATCCATACTCTGTATCACTTATAACTCCTCCATCACGGAATTTATTTCCTTCAATGTTTTTCTTTTGCTTGCTTTTGTAATTTTGGAAGTTTTTAGAAAGCGTCAAAGCCTTTTGTTGTTCAAGCGATAGACTTTCTACTATTTCATCTGTAAGGTTTAATTGTTCAAAATCTTCAACAGTAAGTGCCTTAATTTCTTCTGTTGTCATTTTTTTAAAGTCTTCAAATGTGATATTTTTTGCTTTTTCTTTTGTTTGTTTTTCTGTTTCTGAAGCTGTTTTCTCTTCTGCTGTGGTTGTTTTTGGTTTTTCTACTACGCTGGCATTAGTTGCTTCTGTTGTTAGTTCTGTGTTTTCTACTCCGTGTGCAAATACTTGCGGTGTTATCAAAAGGAAAGATCCTAGGAAAATCGATCCTACTCCTGTCTTAAATTTCCTAATCGAAAATCTGTCTTTTTTCTTATTAAACATTGTTTTTTCTCCTTTTTTATGATGTTGTTTTTTATTTATTCAAAAAATCAGGATTTTTGGAACAAGTGGGGTATAATTAAGAAAAATATAGTTGTTATTTTAAGAATTCTTAAGAAATAAGGATTTTTTGATATGTTTTTATAGAATAGACAGTTAATTATTTGATGTTTTTCATGAATATTAGTAATTCTAAAAGTCCTAGTATTTTGTACAACTTTTTTGATTTGAGTAAATTATATAATTAAGTTAGCCAGTGATACAAAAAAAGCATCTCATAGGATATACTTTTCATAATCACAAAAAAAGGATACCAAGAGATGCAAGAATACTATAACACAAAAGGCAAACATATAACAGAAAAAGAACGTTACTTCATCGAAAAATGGAAAAAAGAAGGTAAAAGCAATAAAGAAATCAGTCGATTATTGGGAAAAAATCACCAAACCATCAATAATGAAATCAAACGTGGACTTATCGATTTATCTTTTCATGGTGGCACTAAAGAATACTCTGCTCAAAAGGCACAAAACGATTATCATCGTTTACGTTTAGCCGTAGGTAGAACAGATACTTCAACGGTAGAAAAAGAAACCATCATCAAAGAAAAAATCATGGATAAATATTCCCCTGAAATGATTAGCCAATTACCTGATATGCCCTCTTGTACAACGATTTACTCATGGGTATACAAAGGGTGGATAAGTGGTATTTCACGTAAACTTTTACTTTATCCTAGAAAACATAAACCGATAAAATTCAATGAAAAACGACCACCAAGAAAGGCTAATGCCCTCTCTATCGAACAGCGACCACAAAAGATTAACGAGAGAAAAGAAATCGGGCATTTTGAAATAGATTTAGTGATTTTAAACAAGAAACGTGGACAACAATTATTGACATTAACAGACAGAAAAACACGATATGAAATCATTCGTCTTATTCCTGATAAAACGGCTCAAAGTGTGAATACCGCTTTGACGTCTATTCAACAAGACTATTTAATCCACTCTTTAACAGCTGATAATGGTTCTGAATTTTTACGATTAGACGAAGCCATCACTTGTCCTATTTATTATGCACATCCATTCTCTTCTTATGAACGAGGTAGCAACGAAAATGCAAATCGATTGATTAGACGATGGTTCCCAAAAGGCACAACAACCGTTACTCCTAACGAAGTAACGGCTGTTGAACAATGGATGAATCGTTATCCACGTAAATTATTTAACTATGTATGTCCTTATGATTTGCCTGAGGTGGCTAACTTACTATTGTAATTTGCGACTGTGACTTAAAACAAAAAGATAGTGACGTAACATTTGTTACATCACTACCTTTTATGAGTCATCAACCCTATTTGACATAGAACCTATAATAAAACTACTTTATGGTAGAGAAATAGCTTCCATATATGTATCTATGATTGTTTGTGTTCCTTTACCGTCATTCAAATCATATATAACTTCTAATCTGATTTTATATGGTGTGTTTGCTTCTAAACCTTGAACCTCCACATCATATATATGTTCATCCATTGGTAACTCTTTTACAATAGAATCATCACTTTCTTTAATAATAACAAGTTTTCTACTGATAATACCTTGTCCTTGAATGTCTACAGCAACAGTTAACGAACGATTATCTTCGTCTTTTTCAATATCAACAATACTAATCATTGGTTTTTGTAAACTTGTATCGGTATTCGTATGATTGTTTTGTCGAATCAAGCGAATTACTTTTTCTTCTTTTATTAACGTATAAATATCTGCATCTCCATTACGTTCATTAAACAGGATATGCGATGTGACAGTGTTTAAAGAACCTTTTTGAATCGTCATATATATTTTTTCTTCAGTCACATCAAATTGTACTGGATTGATAAGAACATTTAAGTTCCCTTTTATTTCATTGTCTACATTCACACTTGCTGTCAATGGTAAAACAAATACTCCACCAGATGATACAATATCGCCTACACTCACTTGAGTATTCGATGCTAATTGTACCGCATCTCTAACTGTATCCAATGTCAAGGTGTCTGCCCCTTGGAAATTTTTAGAGAAAAAAACGACTGAGTTGTTTAACTGAATATGTTTTATACGTCCTTTAATATCTAAATTTTCCTGAGTCGTACGATAATTGATGTTTAATTTACTATCCCTTGCATTTGTTGCATCAATATAATTTATTTTATCATTTTCTTGTAATGTTACATTCACTTCTCCAAGGTTTTGATGTTGTTCACTTGATAAACGTATGCCTACAGGATGTCTTTCAGAAGAGTCAATTCTGACATTTCTATCAAGTATTAGTGTTGTTGGTGTCGTTTTATCTCGATAGGTATCTCCAAGAATAATCTCTTTAAAGACAGTACCTGTATAACTATATCCGTCGCTTTGTCTATGCTCTGTTGGTTGTGGAGAGTTTTTAAATATAATATTAGCACCTTTAGTTGCTGGAACAGTCGTACGATGACTACCTACTACTAAAGTAAAGCCATCACTGTTAATCGTCGCACTTGTTCTTGTGACAACATTATCAAAAATCAAATGAGAATCATTCGCATAAATATAAAGTGCGTTGCTACCGTCCGGTGTACTAGAAAGTGTGATGTCTTTCAATAATGTGTGTTCTCCTTCAAAGGAATAACTCAAACCTCTACCATAAATCGTATGTCCTCGCCCATCTATCGTGATAGATTTATCAATAGTCAACTCTTGATTTGCCATACTTGTTGCTAAATTCACATCACTCAATAGTACAATCGTATCTCCTTCTTTAGTTGATGTTAAAGCTTTTTGAAGTGTATTGTACGGACTTTCTTCTGTACCATTTCCTCCCTGTGTTGCATTCGTGTTCACATATAAACGATTTGCTGATTTTGGTGTAAACTGCCATGTCCCAGTAAAAACGGTATTTTGTGTTACGGTGACAGGAATTGTTGGTTCATATCCAACAAATGTCCATACACCCTCATCTGTTGTAATTGTATCATCAATCGCACTTGGACTAAATATTTGTCCATGTGGTACAAGTACTTGATGTGGTTTCAATGCATTCACTTCTACTGGAAGTATTTTCCCTTCCGTAGCAGACTTAAATACATATTGAACTGCATATTGATTTTTTTCAAAATGCCATGTCCCAACAACTTCTGTATCACTTTGAATATGTGTCAGAGATGTAGGAGCATACCCTTTAAATACCCACTTTCCACCTTCTACACGCTTTTCTTGCTCAGTTGGCTGAATAAGTGTCACAGCATTTCCTTTAGCAACTGTTTGTTGACTAGGTGTTAAGGCTATCACACTCTCTGGCAGTACTTCGTCTTGAGTGTCTGATTGAAAACGATACGTTATCGCATATAATTCCGGTACTGGATTTTCCTTAAATGTCCATGTCCCAATAACCGTTACATCAGCTTTATTGACAACTTCACTTGTTTTTGTCCATTCAACAAATGTCCATAACCCATGATGAACCGTATCGACATAATCACTTGTGTCAATCATATCCGTTGTAACTGATGTACCATTCTCCACTTTGGATTGTGTTTTACCATTCAATCTTTCTCTTAAAGATTGTGGTAAGTCAAAAGAACTATTGACATCTTTTTCAAATGCATACTGTATTTTATAAGTGTTAGGGGTAAACTGCCACATTCCCGTAAACACTACATCAGCTTTATTGACTGTCGCAATCGTTTTATCCCAACCTATAAAATGCCATATTCCGTCATTGACTATGTCGTTGTAATCTGATGTATCAATCTCTTTTGTTGTCAAGATTGTTTCATTTTTTACTTGTTGTGAGGTATACAATACTCTCTCTTTAAGAACTTGAGGTAATTCTTTTTCAGCTGTAAATTGATAGGACACATGATACAATATTTCTTTTGGCATATCTTGCGTTGTCGTTACCTTAGTCGTTTCCGTCACTTGACTTGTTGTTACTCTTGTTGTTTCTGAAGTCGTTTCTTTGTTTATTAATTTTGTTGTTTCTTTAGAATTTTCTATTGGCACTACTTTTGAAGATTCCTTTGATACTTCATTTACAGATGTTTCTCGTGTCGTCACGGGTGCTGACTCATCTAGTGTTGTCATGTTTTTTGTAGTTGATATTACTGACAACTCTGATTCTTTATGTGATATAGAAGGAGCTACTTCATCTATATAAATATTCTTACCACTTGAATCCACTACTGAATGCGTTGCTTCACCGTTGATAAAACCAATATAACGATAACCGTTAATATCAACACCTTTAGGTAAAACAGATTGGCTATCCAAAGTCAAAAGTTGATTGTATTTTGCCAATTGCTGACTTTGTACAGCGTATAAAGCTGTATGAGAATATAAAAATGCACTCGCTGCCGTTACAAAAAATAAAGGTATCATCATTTGTTTTGTTTTTCGTTTTCTATCTGACAGTATTATAAATCCACTTGCAAGGCATACCATACCCGATAAACCATAAAATATCATATTTTGTTCTGCTGTATGAGGTAATTTCTCCTGTGAAACACAACGATAAACCATATAATAAACTTGGTTTTCTTCTTGTGAATTCGTAGGTAATTCAGCAATGATATGTTGTTTCTCATCAGCTGTTAATTCATCTTCTAAAACATATTGATACGAAACTTTTATTTGTTTATGACTCTGCTGCTCACTGTTGGCAAAAGCAACTTGATGATTAGAGACAGCTGCCCCACATAAAAAAATACCAACTGCAACAGAAACTGTACCTAGTGTTAACTTTCTAATAGAAAATATTTGTTTTCTAAAACCCCTATCTATGTTTCTCATATCTACTCCCTCACTTTTTTATTATAAAACTATTTTCGATCTCCTATAGAATATCATAACTAGTATACCTAAGTCAAAATAGTAAATGAGAAGATATCATTATCGCAATGCTATCTTCCCATTTTTACTTTTCAGTCATATCTATATGACATCAGTAAACTTGCATTAAAAAATATACCACTTATTCAGTTTCTTCTTCCAATCGTTTTCTTAATGCTGCAATCATTAAACCTAATCCAAATACAGTAGCTCCATAAAATATTGTGTTTTGTTCTGTTGTTCCTGTTTTTGGTAGTTTTTTACTTGAATATGAATCTTTATTAAGTGAACCTGATCCGAATTTTGTTTCTTCACCATGTATTAATCCATTATTATCGCCTTTATGATTGTTAGACACATCTGCTACTCCTAGAACTAGATTTGGCTTGTCATACTTAGGAGTATCTTTATCAACTTCATATTTACCATATACTATCAAGTCGGTTAATGGTATTTCTACACCATTGACTATTACTTTATTTCCATTAAAAGTAATTGTCGCACCAGGATTTAAACGAAGCAATTCTTCTTTTAATTTATCTTTCACAGACTGATCACTATTAGATAAATCAGGTACTCTGAATTTATTAATTGGTAGTGTAACAGAAATTTCTTTTTCGCCATCTTCTTTTGCTTTGTTGACTTCTTCCACATCTGTTGCAGCGTCAATGGCTGTTTTTGCTTTCTCTGCTGCGTCTTGAACTGCTTGTTTTGCTTTGGCTTTTTCTGTTTCTGTTAAGCCTTCTGCTTTATCGATTGCTTCTTCTTTAGCCACTTTGGCTTCATCAATCGCTTTTTTCGCATCTTCTTTTGCTTTGTCAACTGCTACTTTTACATCTTCTTTTTCTGATGTTACTGGTGAATTTTCAATTTCTTTTTCGCCATCTTCTTTTGCTTTGTTGACTTCTTCCACATCTGTTGCAGCGTCAATGGCTGTTTTTGCTTTCTCTGCTGCGTCTTGAACTGCTTGTTTTGCTTTGGCTTTTTCTGTTTCTGTTAAGCCTTCTGCTTTATCGATTGCTTCTTCTTTAGCCACTTTGGCTTCATCAATCGCTTTTTTCGCATCTTCTTTTGCTTTGTCAACTGCTACTTTTACATCTTCTTTTTCTGATGTTACTGGTGAATTTTCAATTTCTTTTTCGCCATCTTCTTTTGCTTTGTTGACTTCTTCCACATCTGTTGCAGCGTCAATGGCTGTTTTTGCTTTCTCTGCTGC
>NZ_WNJY01000045.1:0-7618 GCF_010892355.1 Granulicatella sp. zg-ZJ
ATTTTGAGCCTTTTTGTTATTTGTCGTTTTATAACCATTCAAAACAGCACAGCTCTAAAACAGTGATGTGGAAACAATCAGCTAAATTAGAGTTTTATAACCATTCAAAACAGCACAGCTCTAAAACCTCAGAATTTTGTTCGCCGGTTTATCCTCAAACTGCTCGTTCTAGCAAAACTTCAGTTTTGAACGGTCTTTTAATTTGATTATAACACATTCATATTATTAACGTTAAAATAAGATAATTTTTCTTATAAAACTACGATATTTTTGAGTTTTTTCCGTCATTATATAAGTCGTCTAATCTTCAATAAAATAAGAACGATATTCAAAATAATCGCAATCCATAATAATATTTGTATTTTTCATGATATTTTATAAGTAAGATACAACTAAGAGCCGAAGCCTTTAGCTGTTCTATTTTTTCGAAAGTTCTTTACTATTTCGAGTAAAATTTTGATGATTTCAATTATAAGTAGTATCATCATTGTCGCTTTATTCGTTATTGTAAAAGGCTTTTTTGTAGTTTTCTCCTATTCTGTATATTTTAATTGTTCTTCTCGTTCTTGTATAAGTATCTTTAATTCGTTTAAATCTTCTTGTGTTGCTTTGTTTCTAATGAAACTTCTAGCTTTTCCTCTGTCTGTTAAATAATTTCGATGTTCTCTATTCTTTTCGTTCCACCGCTTATCAGCTTCTACTTGTTGTTGTATGTCTTTATATCCTTTTCTTTTTTCTGTCATTATTCTTCATCATCTCTTTCTATCCTTTTGTGTATCAAATAAACAACAAAATATATGAGTATGTATTTCATTTTCTCTTTTAACATGTTATACTATTTACAAGGAAACGAGAGCTTTTGCTCTCTTTTCCTTGTAAACAACTACTTAACTTTCTTACGCTTGCTTTGCTTCGATTGTTTTCGTGGTTGTTTTTTATTTTTTAAACTTCCAAAACAGCTATAATAAATATTATTATCATTATAAATTTTTTAATAATATGCATCTTCTATTTTTACAATTATATCATAATACGGCATTACAAACGTCACAATAAACTATCGGAAATTATTTTCCCGATAGTTTATTGTCACTTATTGAGTACATTTTGTTACTTCATGGCAATCATTTGTTTTCTTCATAGATTAAAAAATAATCATTATCCAAAGTATACTGTGAAAAATCATATACTTTTCGTGGCTCTACAAAAAGAACATAAATATTTTGTAATTCAATATACTCTTTTAGAACGTTCATATCTTCTTTTGATAAGTAGACACACGTATTTATGAAAATAAGTACTTTTTTCTTCTTCATATACTTAAATACTTGTAAAATTTCCAAACATTTTTCAAATACACTATCACTTGTCGTTTCAATGATAACTCCCAACGCTTTTATCAACTCTAAAATGGTAATTGTGTCATAAGTTAAGTCTAATTCATTTTCTAAACATTCAAATATAAGTAATTCTGTTATGTTCGATACTAATTTTTCTATTTTTGTTTTGACATCGGGTTTATCATTTAACTGCTGTTCCAAATCGTGATATACCGATTTTATGACAGTAGGAGAATTTATATCATAACCTAAAATATCGGTGATACAAACCAGTTCAGATGGATGTATTGTATCAATGGTGTCATAAATTACAATGCCTTGTTCTCCAGTATAAGCGTATAGATTTTTTATAAAATCAGCAAAAACCGATTGTGTTTCTAATACTAAAATAGTGCACTTATCCAATGTGATGGGTTCATCAATTAAAGGAAAGTTTAATTTCATCATTATATTTCCTCTCCCAATATAATTAGCCTAGAATCCGAATGAGCAACAGAAACATCTCTTTCACCGCATAAATAAATCATTTTAGAAAATTGCTTTTCTGTTACGGTTAAAATAGTGATATTTCCTTCTTTTGGATTATTCTCATTCAATCTTGCAATCATTGCTGTACTAGCTGAATGATTTAACAATAATTTACTATATACTGAAAATTGATGCATAATAAATCCTTCATCAATCAAAAATTTCCTAAACTTACGATATGCTTTTCTTTCGTCAGCTGTTTCTGTTGGCATATCAAACATTAAAATCATACGCATATACCGATAACTCATATCCTAAACACAGGAACTCCTTCTCCTCCATTGCTTAATGCTTTAATGACCTTTTTTGTATATTCTTTAACAATATTCGTTAAATACATTTCCTTATTATTATATTCAAATGTATCCGAAAAAATAGAAAATAAATGTCGCTTAATATCTTGAAAAGGTCTGTCTTTATTTTCATAGACAATTCTATCAATAATCGGTCTAAACGGCTCCATGATATCACTCGCCAAATTAAAATGATTAAACTGATTAGCATGTTTTAACCCAAATTGTGTCATGCACCCACAGACAACAATCTCGCGAGAAAACATACTCAACAATAACGTATATCCATAGTCTAAAGCCGCATTTATATCATTATTATCATCACGAGTAAACGAATAGCCAAATAGTGTATTAAAATAAAATCTAGCCACATGCCCTTCTCTATTTGTAGGGTCATACAATTCTAATTCATCTAGTAACTTTAAAACATGATTCGCTTTTTCACAAAAACCAAAGTCATTTAGTAAAAGAAATTGATTCAATATTTTTTGAGAAATAATTTTTGTCCAAACACGTACTTTCACATCTTGTTCCCACATTACTTGTTTGGACAACTGTAAACTAGAATCGTGCTTTGCATAAAATGGTACTAAATGAGCTGTTGGTAATCGTTTATCATCACAGAAAATGACAAGAATATTCTCATCGACTAATCGTTTAATTAACATAGTTGTCAACAGTATGTCCGTTGTTTCAAGTAATAGAATATCAATTTCAGATAAATGAATCATTTCTGTTTTATAGGCATCTTTAAAGACTAAATGATTATTTTTATACGCTAGTTTCGAGTGTGTATTGACAACAACTGTTCGCCATCCCATTACAATGCTCCTAAATCAATACGTGTTTCGTATAAACCTGTAACAGATTGATAAATCAGTATTGCAGTCTTACATTTTGTTGTAGATTTATATCTGAATCTTTTGATACTTTTATCGAAAAATGTAAAAGCAGTAGGTGCTCCAAACGACGTAAATGTCAGTAAGTTTACAAAAGATTTCGCAATCGTTTCAATATCGCTATTTTTATTTTCTTCGTATAAACATTTTAACTCATTAACTACTTTATCTGCTAAAATATATTGATTAAATTCTACCACTCGTTCAAATAACACATCAAACAGCTGTCTATTTTTTCCCAAACTATATGTATCTTCACTATCAACAGTTGTCTTTCCTAGTGCTGCGGCATGATATAATAATTCTGTTAAAGGTTTATCCAAACGAAAATAATTCCCTTTTTGTAATTCGTTTGAGGTAGCTAATAATCGACGTCTGCCATTTTCAAATTCAAACAAACTATATTTAGGTAATCTAAACCACGTTTTAATATTCTCAAAACCTAACGACGTTAAATAAGCTCGTTCATCTTTTTCGAACGTCATTCGTTCAAGTAGATTGATACCAATGATTTTAGACACTTCTTTTGGTTTCTTTTTAGATTGATCCACATACTTCACAAAAACAGCATAGGCTTCTGTAGGCTCAATAAAACCACCGTATCTCGCAGCATTTAAATGTTGTTTTCTATCAATCAACTTATTGTTATATCCCGCCGGCTTATTTGATTCTTTATACAACCTTCCCGTTTGAATCTCCGTTTTTTTCGTCACTGTTACCGGCATGCTATATATCACATGCCCTAACTTCTCTTTCATACGTTCCTTATCCCAAACAACTTCACCAGTTAATGTATCCACAAGTCTTTCTTTTTGCATAAAGGAGAGGATTTTATTATACATTGCATGTCTTTGCGTTGCTTTCATTCCATTTTGGTCAAAAGTACCGTGTTTGATATAACTGCCATATACCAATTCTTTTTCCATTTGAGGATAAAGTTTCAACAATACATCGGCTACTACTGTTAATAAGTATGCATCATGAGCGTGATGATATGGATTAACTTCTCTTAACTTATACAACTTTAATTCTCGTCTAAAACGAGAAACAATATTAGCGTGAACCGTCATCACTTTTACGCGTCTTATTTTTCTACCGTCATTATCTATCTCTTTATTAAATTTATCATCTAATAAACGCGCAACGTGTTTTGTAATTTGACGTGTTTCCACAATTTGTCGTTGAATAAATCGCATTTTATCTTCAACTGTCAATTCTTGCTTCATTAAACGACTTAATTTTTTATCACTTATTAAACCTACTTCATGCAATTTTTTCCAAAACAAACTTTCTTTTCTCACGATGTCTAAATCAAGTACCTCATTTGTTTTTTTAGCATTTTCTTTAGCTGAAGTTAATACTTTATTATCAACTGAATCATCTTTAATAAAACTTCTTGGCACAATATGATCAACATGGTACTGTGATAAAAAGTTTATGTCTAAATCCTTACCAGTGTATAAATCTTTTCCATTTTGCAAATAATATAAAAATAGTTTCTCTTTTTGTAATAATTGATTATCCAAAACAGGCTCTTGTTTTAATAACTCACTTCCTAAATCATTCAGACCTTTTTCAATCGTTTCATATCTTTTTTTTGAATTATCTTTTCCTTTTTTCGTTGTTTGATGCTCTTTTGCCATTTCAATCACAATATTTTCTGGTAATTGATTTCCCATAACACGAATAATTTCATCAACAATTTTAAGACTTTGTAAAATACCTTTCTTAATTGCTGGACTACCTGAAAGAGAGGCAACAAGTTCTTCATTATTATCTAACTCTAATTGTTGTACTTGTGCTTTTTCAATTTCCTCTTTAAATGACAATGATGTATCACGGATTAACTGCATGAAATTACGATTATTTAATTCATCATCTATCAAATAATCTAAAATCGTTTTTCCGTTTTCTTTATTTCGTATCCCATGTAATAATGTTTTTGACAAACGTCCCCACCCAGTAAATTTCTTACGAGATAATTTTTTAATTATCGCATCATCAAGTATACCTAAATCAAATAACTGTTTTTCAATCATTTTTCGATCATCAAAAATAGTTAAAATATGAATCACATTTTCAATAAGTTCTTCATTTTTCACATCATCTAAAAAATCTTTAGAAAAAACTTTTAACAAGTCTATATATGTACCATACGATGCATTAAACGCTGCATCATTTTGTACATTTTTCAATTTAAAATCATAAAACTGCAATTCATTTTCCATAAAACGAATCAACTGTTTATAAGTGACTTTTCTATATTTTTTAAATAATGCATCAAATATTTTCTGTTTGTCTTGTGTCGATAAGTAAGTCCATTGACCTCCATTAAATTGGAATCTAACTTTTGTTAATTCATTAAATACCATATATTTTTCATAAATTAAACTATGTTTAGGTAAAACACGGCAATCAGGTAAATATGTATCAAATAGTGTCATTTTTTCAATAAATCGTTTCGCAGATTCTTCTTCATTGACAATTTCTTCAAAATTCCAAGGACGAATAGGTTCGTTTGATTTTCTAGACAACCAAGCAAACTCACTTTGTCCATTTGCTAGAGGGCCTACATAGTAAGGGATTCTAAACGTTAATATTTGTTTGATTTTGTCGGCGTTGTCTTTCAAAAATGGATAATGCTTTCCTTGACTTTCTAAAATAGCCTCTAACTCTCTTAAATGAATTTGATGAGGAATAACCCCATTGGCATAAGTCCGTTGCTTATTAAGGAATGTTTGACTTTCTATTTTATCAATAAATATCTGCCCCTCTGGAATTTTCCCAATGAGAGCTTTTGTAAAATTATAAAAGGCTTCTTGAGAAACAGGTTTAGCCGTAGATGTAAATGTGGAACCAACTTTTTTATGTTCACCAGAAATATATCCTGCATATCCTTGTTGACTTTTATCTTTGAACATCACACCATATTTATCAGGAAGATATAATTTAAAGAACTGTTTTAAATCTTTTAAGTCTTGATGGTGTTCATGATACTTCACAACCATACTAGAAGATAGCGGTGCATTAGAATCTAAGGGACTATCTCTTAAAATATCAAATAATAATATAGACTCATAAACTTTTTTAGCATACTCAAATAAAGGCTCATACTCTAAACCAATAATTGCTAAAAGAGCTTCTACTTCTTCTTCATAAGTTTCACTTGAAAATTGTAGGTCAAATTTTTCTGTTAGTTTGAATACTGTTTTAAAATCTACTTTATTTCCAATAATCAACTTAACAAAATATTTCAAAGCACTTTTTGACAACTCATCTGGAAAAAGTTTCATAATATTCTCTACTTTTTTACTTTGTCTGAGTTTACGTGTCAATTCCTCTTCATATAAATGCTCATTTATTTTATTTAAACTTCCAAAATGTTCTTCGTACTCTAATAAAAATACTTCAAAATTCTCTTTAACGGTTATATTAGACACATCAAGTGAACCTTCAATGAGAAAATGTCCACGGTATTTCAGAATATGTGCAATTGCTAAATAAACAAGGCGTAAATCTGCTTTGTCATTCGTATTAGCTAAATACTCTCTAAGATGATAAATAGTTTTAAATGTATTGTGATAGCTGATTTCTTCTTCCAATGTTGAAAAAATCGGATATTTAGATTCCGATAATTTTTTATCATCTTCTTGCAAAAAACTTTCACTTAATCGATAAAAAAAGTTTTTATCTACTTTCATCATCTCTTCCGAAAAAATATCTTGTAAATACAACAAACGGTTACGACGTCTGTTATATCTACGTCTTGTTGTTCGATGTATTCTTCTTTCTGCTGCTGTTTCAGCCGGTTCAAATAAAGAAGAACCCATCAAACTTTTTTTCACATACTTCTTATCTGTATTCCCTAAAACTTTTATTCTTTTAAAAGGTACTTTATAATTATCCGTCACAACAGCATAACCGACAGAACCTACTCCAATATCTAAACCTATTGAATATTTTTTTGCCATAAAACCCCTCCTATTTTTAAGTAAAACGCTTTACATTTTTAACAAAACCTGTTAAAATAACATTGTTTAACCATTCAAAACAACATAGCGAGTTAAAATAAGGCTTTGTCCTTTAACAAATTTGTGTGCCGTTCCGGCACTTTTTTATTTCCATTACGTTTTAAAACGTTTTCACATCAGTATATATTTCGTTCATTACTATTAAATCTTTCTTCTGTATACAAAAAGTATTTAGCCATAAACAAAAAGACTTTTTCAGTTTCTTCTCTACGACTAATATTTTGAATCATTTTTAAAGTCATTATATCATATTCATAACAATCAGTATATTTTTCATTTCATTATTCGAAAAAGAGCCACCATATTAACAATCCAACACCCGTTAAACCTACTAAAGTTTTTAGTTTTTCTTCTGTTGTTGTTTTTCTTATGGTAAAGGTAACATTATTCCCTTTTTTTGGGCTCTTCGTCAAATTGTGTTGGTGGAGAGAAATAGTGAGTATGTTGGTAGTGAATGGCATTAACCATTCACTACCTTTTTCACATTCTTTTTCTGCCACTGAGAATGGTGTTGTATGATTAAAATA
>NZ_WNJY01000046.1:0-6852 GCF_010892355.1 Granulicatella sp. zg-ZJ
GTACGAATGGCTTCGTTCTCACACGTAGTAGAGAACGAGCGATGTATCGTGTACATCGTGGTAAGCCGTACAACTTAACGTCTGATACGAAAAAAGACTGTCGACATTTTAATTTGTCAACAGTCTGAGGTAGTCCATTCACTACCTAAAAATAGAAAACGAAACAAGTAAAACTAAAGTTACAAAAAATGAACTTTACTACAGGAATATTTGTATCTAGATCAAACTTTATTATAAAACTGTTTTTGTATGAAAACTAAAATACAAAAATTACTCGACTCTTAAGTATTGAAATCATTAACTTTCACACACAATACTTTCATTAAATAAAAAATATACTCCTAATCTAATGGCAGCTAAATACTTTGTTTTCGTTTTTCATAAATAACGATACAGTCACTATGTGCGTCTTACCTAGCATAATATTTTCGACTACTATTCTATTTTTTGTCTTCTGTTTTTTTAGAATGTATACTAATTGTTATACCCATGACAAATAATACAACACCCACGATTGAAATGGACGAAAATATAGTCCCCGTATGGGGTAAGTACTTATCATTTTTTAAAACTTTATTATTAAACAATCCATTACCGATATATGACAAATACTCTCTCTTTGTATTGACTGATTTAATGTCTAAATTTGTATCTACCTCACTATTTCCTAAACTAATATTTTCTGACCTTATACTATTTATATCTAAAGTAGAAGTTATATCTAGCTTTCCGAAATCCTTTGTACGCTCATTCGACTCTAATATATTTGTTTCTTCCATTTTAATCTCTTTACTTAACGTATCATTTTTATCTATTTCAGAAACATTTTCATCTATGTATGTCACATTATTTATCAAATCTTCATGACCTTCATTATCACGTAGTTTATTTTCTCCAATTGAGTTTCTTTGTGTTTCTGGATAAATTTGATCATGTTCATTTTCAACATTCTCTTTTATCTCCATTGAAGTATCTTCATTTCTCTCTATTGCATTCGGATTTACAGGATTGCTGCCTTTTTCTTTTTCTTCAACGTCTGGGAAGCCATCACCATCTGTATCTACTGTGTTTGGTGTTGATTGGGCATCGTTTGGATGACTTACGTCTGTTGGATTCGTAGAATCCACAATCATCACAGGTACCTCAATGAATGCTTTTGAACGGTCTGGATATTCCACAATCAATGTTACTATTTTCTTACCTACTGTCCTCGTATCTGGTAAATGTTGTAAATCCCAATATAAATATGTCTCGGACTTAGGTAATTCATCCCTATTCTTCAACATATTCTCTGAATTTGGCAAACTCGATGGCATTAAAGCATTTACTGGTAACACAATCCTTTCATCTTTCACCATTGGACGATACCGTACTGAATCATCATCTTTTGTGGTGAATTTCAAATGATATAACCACTCATCTTGATACCCCGTTCCCGACAAACTACCTTTATTCCCATTCACAAAACCACTAAATTCTTTAGAAATTCGCTCTTCAAAATAACTTCTTGACCCATGTCCTTCTTGGGTTTTACCAACATTAATAGCATGTTTAAAATTGCCAACTAAAGAAATAACGCCGTCATTAGACACCTTATAATGCGTGACCACTCCGTCTTTTGCCAGCTTATCTCCTTTTTCTGCTAACTGATTTAAATATCGATTAAATAGATTTCCTGCAATTTTCGGCGCATTAAAGGTATATCCTTTTCTAATCCATGAATATTTTCTATCGTATGCTTCAATCATAGCACGTTGTGTTAGATAACCTCCTAAAGAATGACCAGTAATATAAAGATTATTCACTTTTTTCTCACGGTTTAATCTTTCTAACAGTTTAACAACAGAATCTGCTTGACTAGGATTTGTTTTAAACAGAATACTCGCATCATTTTGGACATCTTTAAAACCTGCTGTTCCTCTAATTGCAAGTACCTGAATATGCGAATTATCAATATACGAATCTGGAACAGAACCGTATTTTTTTGCATCAAATCTCGTTTCAAAAAGCACTGCATCAAATCCATTTGACTCATGATACGTTTCTTTCACATACCAAAATGGTGCAAGTTCCTTATGCATGATATCATATTCTAATCGATCCTTATAACGGTCTACTGAGTAAAGAGTTGGATCTAATACTTTTTTGATATAATCATCATCTCGATACACCAATTCCATAAATAACACTGCTTCTCTAGGAGAGATCGTCTCCCATTTTCGTGGATTCGTGTGCTTATTATTTACTTCATCTCCATCTAGCCAACCATCACCGTCTGTATCTGCTAATTTTGGGTGACTATTGTATCCATAGTACTTCTTATCGTTCAGAGTATAGATATAAATTTCTTCTTTATTGATTAAACCATCTTTATCATCGTCCATATCTGGATCTAATGGTGGTTGTTGATATAAAGTACGATCAACAATTTCCCCCTCCAACGTAATAACTCCTCGAGAAATATTTAAAGCATATTCATTTGTCAATGCTTCTTTTTTTGCATCAAGAATATTAGAACTTCTAAATCCTGTATTAACTGTACGGTCACTCGTTACCGAGATATTTTTTGAATTGTCTATTTTTTCTTCAACTAATTGAATTTTATCTTTCTCCCCAGAAATAGAAAATTCTTCCTTTTCATCTGCCTTTGCTTTCAAGACAATCAAAGTAGTTTCTTTACTTATTTTGTCTAATTTATTAATATCTTCTGTTTCATCACTAGATATACTCTTTTCCCCTACTGTTGATTTTTCTACCGTACTTTCTGAATCATCCTTATCCGTAAGAGTAGACATATCTTCTTTTATTTTGTCTAAGACGGATACAGACGATTCATTTACCACACTGTTCATCTGCTGTTTGGAAGTATATTGAATTTCCTTAGCTTTTGCCTCACTTATTCCAAAACAGAACATTATTCCTATAGCAAAACTAACCGTTCCTATACACAATTTTCGAATAGAAAATTGCTGTTTCAAAGTATACCAATTATATTGTTTCTTTCTATTTTTCATACTTAATCTTCTCTCCTGTTTTCTGCTTAGGTACTCCATCACAATTTACTTTATACAGTATTCAATAAACAGATGTCTATATTATGGTTGTCTTCATCCTAATTTAAACAAAACGATTATTTTAAAAAGAGAGAAGATCGCAATCTTCTCTCCTCATGTGCCTAGACCACATGACAATATCTAATTACTGTTGTGTTTTAACCCTCTGGGAATGTCTCCAATAACGTCTGCGACATACCGAACTACAAAATACTGTGCGTCTATCTAACGTTCCTTCAATGGTTTTAATTTCTTTACCACATCTTTTACAAGTAAATACTCTACTATGATAAAGTATACTTGTTCCAGGCTCTTTCATACTATCCATGCTATTCTTCATCTTTTTTATATTTACTTAATAAACCAGATAATCCAAGTGTTATAAATCCAACAAATAATCCCAGATGATTTGTCGCTTCTCCTGTGTGTGGTAATTGGTTTTCAGATTTAGATACTGTATCTTCCAGTTCATTTGGAACATTAACATTTTCCGATTTATCTTTTGAACCAACACCTATATTACCACTTTGTTTATAACGTTTTGGATGACTATCTTTATCAAACGGATCTGTACCATTCTCTAACTCCTCACGGTTTGTGAAACCATCATGATCAGAATCTTCATCAAGATTTAGAACTGGTTTATCTGGTGTCACCAATCCTACGCCTATTTCATGATGTCCTTTATGTGGCTTGCTGTTTGGTGTAGAAGTCGCATCGTTTGGATTGCTTCCTTTTTCTTTTTCTTCAACGTCTGGGAAACCATCTCCATCTGTATCTACTGTGTTTGGTGTAGAAGTCGCATCGTTTGGATTGCTTCCTTTTTCTTTTTCTTCAACGTCTGGGAAACCATCTCCATCTGTATCTACTGTGTTTGGTGTAGAAGTCGCATCGTTTGGATTGCTTCCTTTTTCTTTTTCTTCAACGTCTGGGAAACCATCTCCATCTGTATCTACTGTGTTTGGTGTAGAAGTCGCATCGTTTGGATTGCTTCCTTTTTCTTTTTCTTCAACGTCTGGGAAACCATCTCCATCTGTATCTACTGGCTCTGGATAATTAACGATTACTGTTACAATCTTATCCTGACCACTTGGTGTTGTAAGTTTCACATACACTTTATTATTTTTACCAGAAGTTGGTAAAGCAGTCGTTTCCATCGCAGTATCCACATCATCTGAATTTACAATGACAGCTTTAATGCTTTCTTGTTTAACATCAAAAGCAACCTTTCCGTCTGCTTCCATTAACTTCCCTTTATATGTTTCAAACACTTTATTCTTAATCTCTTCAGCTGTAACTTGCTCACCTTCTGTTTTATCAATAGATGTTGTCGGATTTGTCACTACTAAAGCCGCAATTTTGAAACGATCTGAAATTGCTGCTCTATTTGAATCTCTCGTTCCAGCTACAGCACGAAGTGTATACTGTGACATTCCTTGTGTACTTTCCACACCTCTAACAAGACTCCCTTTTTTGAACGTTACTTGACGATTATCCTGTGAAAAGACAGATGTTACTGTATCTCCTTGAGCATACGTTTGTACTCTGCTTACATCACCGCCGCCATTTGTCAAATGCGCTTCCGTTATAACAGTACCATCTACACCTTGAATATTTCCTGTTGTGAAGTCATTGTTTGTTACTGTATCTGCCCATACATAATAGTTGCTAAATTCTGTTGCAGTCACTTTTTGTGGATAGTTCACTGTTACAGTGACTACTTTTTGATGACCAGACGGCAATGTCAAACGTACTTTAACTTTATTATTTTGTGCCTCAGGTAACTCTGACAGATTATTTTTATCAACAAGTTCTCCTGTCGGTGTTCTCACTTCAATAATCTCTTTGGTTACTTTACTCCAATCAACATCACTTCCACCTCTTTGATAAGTAGCTTGAACAGCTCCATAAATATCATTTTCTGCAGTAGGTTGACCAGATTGTTTCGTAATGGTTGTATCCGTTGCATGTACAGCACTAATTCTTATAGGTGAACTAACTGCTGGAGTTTTTCCATTCTTATCTACACGAACACGCACAGTATAACCAGAAGTATGTGTATTATCTCTTCCCAAAATAACACTACCAGCATCTAAAACAACATCTTTTTCTTTTAATTTTGTATTTATTGTATCTCCTAAAGCTGGATTTGTAACTTCATCAATCGTATCTTGACTATTTGTTATCAATCTTGCTGACGTTGGATACCCTTCTGTATGCCCAATTACTATCGGTTTTGTAAGAGGTTCATCTGACCAAACTGTTCCTGATTGTCCATTTACTTCAAGTGGAACAGGAATACGCATATAGGCACGTGCAAAGTTTTGAGAATTTTGATAACTCTTAAAACCAATCATCATTGGTAGTTCTGAGATATCTCTAATAGGTTCTTTTAATATAGCTCTATATTCAAAAACATGTTTAAATTTTCCTACTCCTCCTCTAAACACCAAAATACCAGCAGTCTCTTTTTTAATATCTTCCCCCATTCTACGTTCTGCATCAGATGTATACTTGCCCATCTGCCATCCAATTAAATCATACCAACGACGATCCAAATTATCTTTATAATATCCTTGACCACCATTTTTGCTCGAATAACTTCTGAAATCGCTACCAGTCCTATTCTCTGATATCCACTCTGAAACAGGGTTATCTCCAGCATAACCTTGTGCTGTCTCTTTATATCGACCTCCTGTTAGAGGTTCTGAAGTCAGTGTATCAATTCCTATAATGCGTTCTACTTTTTCAGGAATAGTCAGATAATATAAAGGATTCGCCCATGCATCTTCATGTGGATTAAATTGTACAGTAACTTTAATTTCTCTACCGTCTTTTAATAATTCAAATTTTGTGTCAACAGAATTATGTGCGACATTACCTTCTCCACGAGTCCATTCATATTCGGAATTTGAAGGTTCACCATTAGGATTTATGACAAACCCACCGTCTCGAAAACTCGCACCCTCAGGTAACTTTTCTGCTAAACGAACCGTTACAGTTTTGTCAATAACATAAACTTTATCTTTATACGTTACAGATACTGTACCATCACTACCTACTGTTACCATCTCCGCTCTCAGTTGCGGATTCGCTTTTAAAACACGTTTTAAAACACGCTCTTTATCATTAGCACTTAAATTGGTAATATCAGCTACAGCAATCTGTTCTGGATCTTGGATAATCTCCTTTTCCTCTGATAATACTACTTTATTTAATATTTCATTGTCATCTACAACAGATGGAGCATTTCCATGTTCAGTTTTTGAAGGTTCAAAAGCATTTGCTTGACTATTTGAAAAAGCAAGAGGAACACTTAAAATAAATGAACCCAAAAACACCGAAAAGACACCCACTTTATACTTACGAATCGAATATCTTTGTTGTCGTTTGAAAAACATCTTATTTTCCTTTCTTATCTTAATCATTCATGAATACGGGTAGTTATTTAAATATCCATATCCACATTATTGACAGCTTTTCTTAATTGTGATACGAAACAATAAAAATGACAGATGAATCACTACTCTCATTCTCCTTTCTTTCATCTTTTATTTTCGAATATTTTATACTTGTCCAAATATCAGGACTTTATGTACAAATATGTTAAAATAAAAGAAGCTTGAATTAAGATTGTGATTTTTCCAATGAATATAGGACTTTTAGAGCCACTATGCATCAAAAAACAACCAATTTATCATTTTGAAATTGGTTTGTTTAGTGCGTTCCAAAAGTCCTAGTATTTTGTACAACTTTTTTGATTTTTTCTAAGTATTAACCAGTTATAACACGTTGTTTT
>NZ_WNJY01000047.1:0-6470 GCF_010892355.1 Granulicatella sp. zg-ZJ
GAGAAATACCTCCTTGTTTAATTGTGGTGATTTAATCATACAGGTATTTCTCTTTTTTTGTCCACTTTTATATACAAAATCGTGTTGGTGGATTATTCCCACCAACACGATTTATTATAGAGCCTTTTTTTGTAACATATTCTTTCTTCATAATATAATCTTTTTCCATACTTACCTCCCTATTCATTTTTACTTGCTCATAACCATTCCAATTTGACTATTTTATTATGTTTTATTCATTATACTCTATCAATAATCATAGTGACAATAACATTTTACTGCTCTTAGTAATGAGATACAAAAAACTTTATGAAAAATAGATAAAAAATATTTTAACAATATATCTTCTAGTAAATATAGTCTATTTTTGCCAAACACATCTTAATAAATATCTAAAAAATAAAAAAGGCTGTATAATTTTTAGGGTTGATGGCATAAGCCATCAACCCTAATTTCATGTAGACAAAAAGGCAATTTTCTCTTAAATTAAAAGTACGACCAAATAATAAGGAGAAATTTCCTATGTCTAATATAACAGAAATCTTACTACAATTAAAGGATAAAAACATCACATTTGATCATGTAAACATATCAGAGTGTGATATTCGACATAAAAAATCATTAGTCTTATACGGTAAATTGACCTATACACCAGATTGTTGCCCAAATTGTCACGCAACCATAAAAAAAAGGTAGTGAATGGTTAATGCCATTCACTACTAACATACTCACTATTTCTCTCCATCAACACAATTTGACGAAAATCCATTTTTTTAATATCCCCAAAACTAAAAAAAGGCTATATAAAGCCATTTCTCAGATTTAACTATTTTATAAAACATTAAAAAAATGCAGTCGATGGGACTCGAACCCACACGAGAATACTCTCACTACCCCCTCAAGATAGCGTGTCTGCCATTCCACCACGACTGCGTTTTGTTTTGCATGCGTGACGCATGCAAAACCTGTATTTATTGTATTAAATGAGAAAGTATCCCATTGGTAACATTCATTAAATCTGCGGGGGTCAATTCCATTTGATACCCTCTTTTACCAGCAGATACGACTATTGTATCATAATTTTGGACACTTGTATCGAAAAATGTAGGTAATTGTTTTTTCATACCTACTGGCGAGCAGCCTCCACGAATATATCCTGTTTGTTTTTCAAGCATGTCTAAAGGTAATAATGTCACACTTTTTTCTTTACACACATGCGCTACTTGTTTTAAATCAAGTTCACTTGTTATCGGCACAACACAAACATATAAGGCACCACTTTTTCCAACTAAAACAATCGTTTTGTAAATGCGTTCACTTTTATCCTTGAATTGTTCAAGAATATGTCTACCCCCGATATGCTGTTCATCCCATTCATATGTATGAACTGTATAAGCAATCTTTTTTTGGTCTAATTGTCTAAGAGCATTTGTTTTAAGTAGTTTTTTACTCATCTTTATCGAACCACTTTCCAAAGGACAAACGATTTAAAATACTTGATTTTGGATTTTCTTCATTCGTTCGTTTTTCTTTATAACTTTCAACGGCTTGATAATAAAACGCCTCAACAGCTTTCCCAAATTTATCTGCTGATACATTATAAGACAATGCTTCTTTTTCTTCATTAGATAATTTTTGAGTTTCGTTTAAAATAGGTACATAATCAATGACTGCTTTGGCTAATTGTGATGTGTCTTCATATAAACATCCTAAACTTTCATTCGTAATGATACCAGATAAATAATCATTACGTTTTGCAATAACAGGTAAGCCATTGACTAAAGACTCTAAATACGTTAGCCCTTGTGTTTCAGATTCAGATGCATTCACATAAATATCAGACATTTGGTAATATTTATACACATCATCATTTTGAATTTCGCCGACAAAGATAACCGTATCTTGCAGAGATAATCCACTTACTTGTTCTTCCAATGATTTTCTAGCAGGTCCATCTCCAACAAATACTAATCTAGCATTTGGATATTGTACTAAAATATGTGGGAAAGCATCTATAATTTTATCTAAGCTCTTTTCTTTTGCCAATCGAGATAAAGATAATAACACAAGATGTTCATCAGATAAACCTAATGCTTGTCTAATATTTGTTCTAACAGAAGCAACTTTTTCTGGGATTGGTACACCCGTTGGAATAATTTGAATATCCGTTTCAATATCATAGCCTTTTAAAATCTCAAAAATTTGTGGACCTGGGGCGATCACACCTGACGTGTGGTTACAAAATGAATGAGATAAAAAACGAACATGGCTAGGTCTAACTAAATAACCATTAGCAATATAATGTAAATATTTTTCATACATGGTATGATAAGTGTGAACTGTTGGAATTTTTAATCGATATGCCACATATTTGCCAATAAGTCCCATGCCAAATTCTGTATGCGTATGCACAATATCAAATTGCTTTTCTTTCGCAATTTTATAAGCTTTATTCATTCCACCAATGACTAAACGTCTATCTGTAAAGAAAATAAACGGTACACTAGCAATCCGAACAATTTTATCATTATTCTCATTCTCATCGACATGGGGATCTGTCGTCGTAAAAATTGTGACGTCATGACCCATTTTTTCTAATTCTTCACTTAAAATTTTAATTGATGTCGCTACCCCACTTACTTGAGGAAAGTACGAATCTGTAAACATCGCAATTTTCATAATATTCTCCACGTTAAATATATTGTTCTTTTTATTCTACTCTTTTCAAAGTCGACAATCAAGCGTTAATTATTAGGATACATTTATTGTAATATATAGTTTTTCAAATCAACTAGTATCAGATATGGCACCCCATTATTAAAAAGGATTATTTAAATCAATAACACAAAAAGGCTTGAAATCAGCAAATTGATTTCAAGCCTTTTTGTTTAAATACTATTTTGTGTTATACTTCTGTATTAATTAATACACGTCGTGGTTTTGTTCCCTCAGCCGCACCAACATGTCCTTTGGCTTCTAATTCATCCATCAATCTCGCCGCACGGTTAAAGCCAATTCTGAAACGACGTTGTAGCATAGATACACTAATAAACTCTTGTTCTTTCAAAAATTCTACAACTTCAGTAAATAATTCGTCTTCTGGTTCTCCTTGTGATACCGGTTCATCTGTTGGAATCATGTCTTCGACATAATTTGCCTCTTGTTGATTTTTAACAAATTCTACTATTTTTTCAACTTCAGAATCAGATAAGAACGCACCTTGTACACGAATTGGTTTATTTTCTCCCATTGGTTGAAATAGCATATCGCCTTTTCCGAGTAGTTTTTCAGCACCGTTACTATCAATAATCGTACGAGAATCAATACTACTAGATACGGCAAATGCCATTCGACTAGGTACATTGGCTTTTATCAATCCAGTAATAACATCTACACTTGGTCTTTGTGTCGCTAAAACCATATGGATTCCTGCTGCACGTGCCATTTGTGCTAATCGGATAATGGCTGATTCTACTTCATTACTTGCCACCATCATCAAATCAGCTAACTCATCTACAATCACAACAATGTACGGCATTTTCTCCATGGGTTCATCAGCTGTTTCATTAAATTCATCAACTTGTTCATTATACCCAATAATATTACGCATACCTGTTTGAGCAAATAATTCATAGCGTCTTTCCATTTCTAAGACAACTTTTTGCAATGCTTGTGCAGCACGGCGTGGATTGGTGACAACTGGAGTTAATAAATGAGGAATGCCATTATAGACATTTAACTCTACTTTTTTAGGGTCAATCATCATAAGTTTCACTTCACTTGGTTTGGCTTTCATTAAAATACTTGTAATCATGCCGTTAATCGCCACAGATTTCCCACTACCCGTAGCACCAGCAACAAGTAAATGTGGCATTTTTGATAAGTCAGCCATACGAATATTTCCTGAAATATCTCTTCCAAGTGGGACTTCTAGTTTTGATTTAGAATCAATATTACCTTCAATAATTTCTCTGAAAGAAACCATACTTGTGGTTTGATTCGGTACTTCAATACCTACAAATGATTTTCCAGGAATTGGTGCTTCAATACGAATATCTTTTGCTGCCAAGGCTAACGCCAAATCATCTGTTAAACTCACAATTTTACTGACTTTCACACCAACAGCTGGCTGTACTTCAAATTTTGTCACAGACGGACCTAAATTAGCAGAAATAACACGTGCATTGACACCAAAACTTTTAAATGTATCTTCTAAAATACGAATATTTCTTTTTATCAATTCATGCTCACTCGATTGATCGACTGGTTCTACACGATTTAATAATGTTACCGGAGGTAATTCATAGTGCGAATCTTCTTTTGATACAGAAAATGTTACTTCTTTTTCAACCACTTCTTCTACTCCTGGGTCAATCACGTCTGGTTCGGGCTGGAAACTATTTATAACAATTGGCTCTATATTTTCAACGGCTGGTTTATCGTCCTCTTCAATATATAGCACGCTATCTATATCTTCTTTGACCTCTTTTACTGATTTTGGTAGTTTTATTTGCGTTTTTTGCACTTTTGTTCTAGTATGCTGCGCCATATCAATAAAATCAGAAATCGTTTTTCCACTTACTAATACTAAAGTGATACCTAATAAAAGGAGCAGGATTAAATATGTCCCAATTTCACCAAATAAAAACGTAAATATATTCGCTAAAATAGCTCCAATCATACCGCCACCGGTCGCTTGTTTTAATTGATTGCTGAATAAATCAGTTGAGATAGCTTTCCATGTGTCTGACATAAGATTCGTACGGTTTGCAAATCCTAAATATTCAAAAAACACAAGAATTATAATTGTAAATACACAACTGGCAATCATTTGCTTTTTTGTCATCGGAATTGAGGGTGTTCGTTTAAATAGCATATAAATTGCATAAATAATCAATAAAATAGACACAAATCGGTACGTATCACCAACAAATAAACGGATAATATTAGCAAAAAAAACACCGATAAAACCGAATGAAAAAACAGCAAATAAACAGATAAATAGTAAAGCAATGGATATATACTCTAACTTAAATGTTTGTTTCTTTTTTGTTTTGTTTCTTTTCTTAGCCACTGCTCTGCCTCCATATTCATTCTTTTTGCTTTATTATATCATATTTTTGAAACTTCGTATAAAATAGGGTATAATCTTCTAGTAAATTTAAAAAAAGGAATGAACATATGAAAGAAAAAAAATGGATACGTATCTTGGTAACTTTGACACTCGTTTTAATCTTATCAGGATGTGTAGGTCGTGATACGAGTGGTGCTCCAACAGGTTTTATTTGGGACGTACTTGGTCGACCTATGGAACAACTTATTTTCTGGTTTGCAGGTATTTTTGGAAATACAGTCGGTAGTTATGGATTAGGTATTATTGCTGTTACCATATTAGTACGTATTGCGATTACACCTTTAAATATCAACATGATGAAAACAAATACCATTCAACAAGAGAGAATGGCGTATATTAGACCACAAATGCAAGCAATAACAGAAGAAATGCGACAAGCAAAAACTTTTGAAGAACAAGCACGTCTACGTCAAGAGCAAGCTGCATTACAAAAAGCAGCAGGTATTCAATTCGTAAGTGCCAGTGGATGTTTACCACTATTCATTCAAATGCCTATTTTCTCAGCATTATACTTTGCAACAATTTCATCAACTGAAATTTTAAACGATACGTTCTTAGGTGTTTCTTTAGCAACACCTAGTTGGTTATTCTGTATCTTGTCATCCGCTTTTTATTTAATCCAAGGATACATTTCACAAATTGGTATGACTGAAGAACAAAAACAAATGAATAAAGCTGTTCTATTTACAACACCTTTAATTAACTTAATATTTGGTTTGTCATTACCTGCCGGTGCTGCATTATATTGGACCGTCAGTGGTATCTTTAGCTGTTTAACAAGTTTATACATTTCATTAGTGTTAAAACCAAAAATTAAAGAAGATATTAAAAAAGATATGGAAGAAAATCCTATTCATCTCCCAAAAAGAAAAGACGTAACAACCTCTGTTCACACAAAACAAGTAACAACAGCCTCGATACAAAAAGTACGTCGTAATGCGGGCAAACAGCAAAAACGCTAAAAATAATATGAATATACAAAACCGGAACGAATGTATGTTATCATTCGTTCCGGTTCAGACTGTTGACAAGTAAGAGTGTCAACAGTCTTTTTTCGTATCAGACGTTAAGTTATACGGCTTACCACGATGTACACGATACATCGCTCGTTCTCTACTACGTGCGAGAACGAAGCCATTCGTACCACAACGTCTGATACAATAATAACGCTTAAAAGTGGTATAATAGAGATAAGAAAAAGGAGGAAAAAATCTATGTTTTATAAAGAAACTCACCCAAATGATGAAATCATATTAAACACATTGTCCGAATTAGTACCAAAAGACCATTTACTACGTAAAATTGATAAATCAATTGATTTCAATTTTATTTATGA
>NZ_WNJY01000048.1:0-5214 GCF_010892355.1 Granulicatella sp. zg-ZJ
TGACGGGGGAAATAAAAAAGTTTGAAAAAAAAGAAAAAAAGTTTGAAAAAGGTGTTGACAAAAAAAAGGTGTGTTGGTATGATGTATAAGTCGTCGCAAGGGACGACAAAACGACTGAAAACAGTCGACACAGCCCTTTGAAAACTAAACAAAGACAAACCAAATGTGTAGGGACAACATCCAATGGATGTGTCAAAACAAAAACAATAAATCTGGATGGAAACATCCAAAGATAAGTCAGCAAAAAAGAGCTTAAAAACTTTTATATTTAATGAGAGTTTGATCCTGGCTCAGGACAAACGCTGGCGGCGTGCCTAATACATGCAAGTCGAGCGGAGCTTAGAAGATGCTTGCATTTTCTAAGTTTAGCGGCGGACGGGTGAGTAACACGTGGGTAACCTGCCCATCAGATAGGGATAACAGTCGGAAACGACTGCTAATACCCAATAGGCTTGTGTATCGCATGATACACAAGGGAAAGACGGTGTAAGCTGTCGCTGATGGATGGACCCGCGGCGTATTAGCTAGTTGGTGAGGTAACGGCTCACCAAGGCCATGATACGTAGCCGACCTGAGAGGGTGATCGGCCACATTGGGACTGAGACACGGCCCAAACTCCTACGGGAGGCAGCAGTAGGGAATCTTCGGCAATGGACGAAAGTCTGACCGAGCAACGCCGCGTGAGTGAAGAAGGTTTTCGGATCGTAAAACTCTGTTGTTAGAAAAGAACACCTTTTAGAGTAACTGCTAAGAGATTGACGGTATCTAACCAGAAAGCCACGGCTAACTACGTGCCAGCAGCCGCGGTAATACGTAGGTGGCAAGCGTTGTCCGGATTTATTGGGCGTAAAGCGAGAGCAGGCGGTTCCTTAAGTCTGATGTGAAAGCCCACGGCTCAACCGTGGAGGGTCATTGGAAACTGGGGGACTTGAGTGCAGAAGAGGAGAGTGGAATTCCATGTGTAGCGGTGGAATGCGTAGATATATGGAGGAACACCAGTGGCGAAGGCGACTCTCTGGTCTGTAACTGACGCTGAGTCTCGAAAGCGTGGGGAGCAAACAGGATTAGATACCCTGGTAGTCCACGCCGTAAACGATGAGTGCTAAGTGTTGGGAGGTTTCCACCTTTCAGTGCTGTAGTTAACGCATTAAGCACTCCGCCTGGGGAGTACGACCGCAAGGTTGAAACTCAAAGGAATTGACGGGGACCCGCACAAGCGGTGGAGCATGTGGTTTAATTCGAAGCAACGCGAAGAACCTTACCAAGTCTTGACATCCTTTGACCACTCTAGAGATAGAGAATTCCCTTTGGGGACAAAGTGACAGGTGGTGCATGGTTGTCGTCAGCTCGTGTCGTGAGATGTTGGGTTAAGTCCCGCAACGAGCGCAACCCTTATGATTAGTTGCCAGCATTCAGTTGGGCACTCTAATCAGACTGCCGGTGACAAACCGGAGGAAGGTGGGGATGACGTCAAATCATCATGCCCCTTATGACTTGGGCTACACACGTGCTACAATGGACGGTACAACGAGCAGCGAACTCGCGAGGGTAAGCGAATCTCTTAAAGCCGTTCTCAGTTCGGATTGTAGGCTGCAACTCGCCTACATGAAGCCGGAATCGCTAGTAATCGCAAATCAGCACGTTGCGGTGAATACGTTCCCGGGTCTTGTACACACCGCCCGTCACACCACGAGAGTTTGTAACACCCGAAGCCGGTGGGGTAACCGTAAGGAGCTAGCCGTCTAAGGTGGGATAGATGATTGGGGTGAAGTCGTAACAAGGTAGCCGTATCGGAAGGTGCGGCTGGATCACCTCCTTTCTAAGGAAAAGAAGGAAAGCACAATAGGGGCGTCTTGTTTAGTTTTGAGAGGGTTGAAAGACCTAATCAAGAGGTTGGGGGATTAGCTCAGCTGGGAGAGCGCCTGCTTTGCACGCAGGAGGTCAGCGGTTCGATCCCGCTATTCTCCATAGAGTACGGTAGTACTCGAAGAAGACCTTTGACAACTGAATACATAGAAAACAAACCAAGAAAATTTTACCGAGAAGAGTTTTTTAAAAGAGAATCGCAACATACAGGGAAATGTATGGTAGGTTAAGTAAATAAGGGCGCACGGTGAATGCCTTGGCACTAGGAGCCGAAGAAGGACGGGACGAACACCGAAATGCTTTGGGGAGCTGTAAGTAAGCAATGATCCAGAGATATCCGAATGGGGGAACCCACTATCCGTAATGGGATAGTATCCATTAGTGAATACATAGCTAATGAGAAGGTAGACGCAGGGAACTGAAACATCTCATTACCTGCAGGAAGAGAAAGAAAAATCGATTTCCTGAGTAGCGGCGAGCGAAACGGAAGGAGCCCAAACCAGTCAGCATGCTGATTGGGGTTGTAGGACTACGATGTGAGAGTGAGTTTTATAGACGAATGGCGTGGGAACGTCAGCCAAAGAGAGTGAAAGCCTCGTAGTCGAAATGGAATGAGCCTCTAGTAGCATCCTGAGTACGGCGGGACACGAGGAATCCCGTTGGAATCCGCCAGGACCATCTGGCAAGGCTAAATACTCCCTAGTGACCGATAGTGAACAAGTACCGTGAGGGAAAGGTGAAAAGCACCCCGGGAGGGGAGTGAAAGAGAACCTGAAACCGTGTGCTTACAAGTAGTTAGAGCCCGTTTATGGGTGATAGCGTACCTTTTGTAGAATGGACCGGCGAGTTACGATAGCGTGCGAGGTTAAGTTGAAGAGACGGAGCCGAAGCGAAAGCGAGTCTGAATAGGGCGAGATAGTACGTTGTCGTAGACCCGAAACCAAGTGACCTACCCATGTCCAGGTTGAAGGTGTGGTAAGACACACTGGAGGACCGAACCAGGGCACGTTGAAAAGTGCTTGGATGAGGTGTGGGTAGCGGAGAAATTCCAATCGAACTTGGAGATAGCTGGTTCTCTCCGAAATAGCTTTAGGGCTAGCCTCGTTGTGAGAATCCTGGAGGTAGAGCACTGTTTGGACTAGGGGCCCATCTCGGGTTACCGAATTCAGATAAACTCCGAATGCCAGAGATTTATAAACGGGAGTCAGACTGCGAGTGATAAGATCCGTAGTCGAAAGGGAAACAGCCCAGACCACCAGCTAAGGTCCCAAAGTGTCTGTTAAGTGGAAAAGGATGTGGGATTGCTTAAACAACTAGGATGTTGGCTTAGAAGCAGCCACCATTTAAAGAGTGCGTAATAGCTCACTAGTCGAGTGATCCTGCGCCGAAAATGTACCGGGGCTAAACAGACCACCGAAGCTGTGGATTGACGTGAAGAGCGTCAGTGGTAGGAGAGCGTTCTAAGGGCGAAGAAGCCATACCGTAAGGAGTGGTGGAGCGTTTAGAAGTGAGAATGCCGGTATGAGTAGCGAAAGACGGGTGAGAATCCCGTCCACCGAATAACTAAGGTTTCCTGGGGAAGGCTCGTCCTCCCAGGGTTAGTCGGGACCTAAGGCGAGGCCGATAGGCGTAGTCGATGGATAACAGGTTGATATTCCTGTACTTGTCACAACTGATTGAGTGATGGAGGGACGCAGGAGGTTGAAAGAGTCCACTGATGGAATAGTGAGATCTAAGCAACGAGTTTGAAGATGAGTAAAATGCTTGTCTTTATAAGAATGAGTTGTGATGGGGGCTTGAAAGGAAACGAGTAGAGTCTATCTTATCAATCACACTGCCAAGAAAAGCTTCTAGCGAGGCTGTGACAACCCGTACCGCAAACCGACACAGGTAGTTGAGGAGAGAATCCTAAGGTGAGCGAGCGAACTCTCGTTAAGGAACTCGGCAAAATGACCCCGTAACTTCGGGAGAAGGGGTGCTGATGGAAGCATCAGCCGCAGTGAATAGGCCCAAGCGACTGTTTATCAAAAACACAGGTCTCTGCAAAATCGAAAGATGACGTATAGGGGCTGACGCCTGCCCGGTGCTGGAAGGTTAAGAGGAGTGCTTAGCGCAAGCGAAGGTATGAATTGAAGCCCCAGTAAACGGCGGCCGTAACTATAACGGTCCTAAGGTAGCGAAATTCCTTGTCGGGTAAGTTCCGACCCGCACGAAAGGCGTAACGATTTGGGCACTGTCTCAACGAGAGGCTCGGTGAAATTATAGTACCTGTGAAGATGCAGGTTACCCGCGACAGGACGGAAAGACCCCATGGAGCTTTACTGCAGTTTGATATTGAGTGTTTGTGTGACATGTACAGGATAGGTAGGAGCCTAAGAGGTGGGGACGTCAGTTTCCAAGGAGGCGCTGGTGGGATACTACCCTTGTGACATGAACCCTCTAACCCGAGTCATGAAGACGTGACTGGAGACAGTGTCAGATGGGCAGTTTGACTGGGGCGGTCGCCTCCTAAAGAGTAACGGAGGCGCCCAAAGGTTCCCTCAGAATGGTTGGAAATCATTCGAAGAGTGTAAAGGCAGAAGGGAGCTTGACTGCGAGACGGACAGGTCGAGCAGGGACGAAAGTCGGGCTTAGTGATCCGGTGGTACCGTATGGAAGGGCCATCGCTCAACGGATAAAAGCTACCCTGGGGATAACAGGCTTATCTCCCCCAAGAGTTCACATCGACGGGGAGGTTTGGCACCTCGATGTCGGCTCGTCGCATCCTGGGGCTGAAGTCGGTCCCAAGGGTTGGGCTGTTCGCCCATTAAAGCGGCACGCGAGCTGGGTTCAGAACGTCGTGAGACAGTTCGGTCCCTATCCGTCGCGGGCGTAGGAAATTTGAGAGGAGCTGTCCTTAGTACGAGAGGACCGGGATGGACACACCGCTGGTGTACCAGTTGTTCTGCCAAGGGCATCGCTGGGTAGCTATGTGTGGACGGGATAAACGCTGAAAGCATCTAAGCGTGAAGCCCCCCTCGAGATGAGATTTCCCATCTGAGAAGAGTAAGACCCCTGAGAGACGAACAGGTAGATAGGCTAGGAGTGGAAGTGCTGTGAGGCATGGAGCGGACTAGTACTAATCGGTCGAGGACTTAACCAAAAGAGCAGATGTGGTAAGAGGAAGGGTAAGTGGCTATGTATTCAGTTGTGAGAGGTTTGAAAGAACTTTTCTAAAAGCGAGAAAGTGTGGTAATGATGGCAAGAAGGACACACCTGTCACCATGTCGAACACAGAAGTTAAGCTTCTTAGCGCCGAGGGTAGTTGGGGCATTGCCCCTGTGAGAGTAGGACGTTGCCACGCTTTTG
>NZ_WNJY01000049.1:0-4740 GCF_010892355.1 Granulicatella sp. zg-ZJ
CATCGATGGCTTCTTTTGCCGTATCTGCTGCTTGTTTAGCGGCTTTTTTCGCATCGTCTCTTTCTGTTTCTGTTAATTCTTTGTTGTTGAATTTCTCGTCGATTGCGGTATCTTTAGCGGCTTTGGCTCTTTCGATGACTCCTAAAGCTTCTGCTCTTTCTTTTTCTAATTCAATTGCTTTTAATCCAGCGTTTTTTGCAGCATTTATTCTATTTTCATCGGTTGCAGCTTCTATTGCTTTTATTGCTGTATCTATCACTACTCTTACTTTTTCTTTTGCTTTTTCTTTTTCCTCTAATGACAAGTTTGCATTATCATCAATATCTGTATTTACTTTTTGTTGTTTTTCTGCTAAGGCTTGTACTGCCGTTTCTTTATCTAGGTAATTTAGAGTTACTATAACCTCTTTTTCTAAACCACTTGGTGTTATTGCTTTAAATCTGATAGTATTTCCTTTTCCTTTAAATAATCCAATATTATCAACAGAAGCATTAGTTCCTTGATATTCCTCAGCTATAAACTTATATTTTTGTAAAAGTTCTTTGTTTTCTTCAGTTCCAAGAGATCTTCTATTAGGATTTCCATTAGAATCTTTCCCAACTGTTTTAATCGTAAAATTAGGGAACTTTATTTTTTTCATAACTTCAGCTATAACTAAATCATCATTATCCTCATTCCCCGAAGAATATGGTCTATTAAGTGTTATTGCCTCTGGTAGATAAGCACCATAAAGTTTAAAGTCATCACCAGTTATAAAAAGTCCATAGCTATGTATAGGATCGTTTTTAGGATCAGGTACTTTTACATATTTAGTCCATACTAAAGTGTCTGTTTTAGGATCAAGCAACTTAGTTCCTTGTTTCACAACAAATTTCTTTTCATCATTCACCCCCCAATTAAGAACGATACCAGAAGTAGTAAGATTCCATGATGTTCTATATCCCGGATCTGCTACGTATATATCAGAGAACTCTCCCGTAGTAGTTGCAATTTCAACATCTTTAGAAAATGAGGTATTTGACCAAAAGTATACATCTTTAGGTTCACCAACATAGATTGTTGCAACTTTCAATGATTCTATGCCATTTTGTTTTGCTGTGTCAACTGCTGAATCTGTTATTGCATTGTTTATTGCATTTATTGCGTTTGTTGATGCGGTCGTTATTTTTCTTTTTGCTACATTTTTTTCTTCTTCGGTTAGACTAGAAACATTAATTTCTGCTTCTTTTTCTGCTTTTACTCTGTTAATTTCCTCAACTGCACTTGGTTTTTTGGTTGGTGTACCTTGTGCAGCAATTTCTGATATCCCCGTTTGTTTTGGAGTGTCTATTTCACTTTGATTTTTAGCTTTTTCTATTGCATCTTTTGCTTTATTTGCTGCTTTTTCTGTTTCTGCTTTTGCCGTTGTTTTTTCTTCATCTGTTAGTTGTGTATTCGCATCTATTTGTTCATCTTTTGCTTTTTTAGCATCATCTATTTCTTTTTTTGCTTTTTCTTTATCTATTAAATTTAAAGTTACATATACATATTTAGATACACCAGATACAAAGCGATTATTTTCTTCATCGCTTTCTATCGTCAATAAATATTTAAGTAAAATTCCATTACCTCTTAAATTTTTAATTTGAGGATTATCAATTTTCTCACCATTTTTATTATATACTTCTTCCAATGATGCACTAATATTGTTTCCAGAGACATAGGCATTTCTAGGAAAAGTAATATGTTTAACAATATCATCCGAAACTTCAAATTTTTCGACTTTCTCTTTATCATACTCAAGAGTCATGTTATCTGGTGCATAAACACCCGAAATAACAAATGGATTACTAACACCAAGCCCGTCACCCTCACTAATTGGTATATTAGACGCTTTAACAACCTTAGTATACATAGGTGTATTAACTTTATCAGTTTTAAAAAGACTACCTGCCTTTAGAACAAAATATCCATCATCATTAATTCCTGTATCAACAATAGCATCTGCTGGAAATCCTGCTTGCAGATGTTTTCTTTCATTTTCAGCCAAGTATATTTTAGGTATATTCCCTGTCGGGCGTGCGATTACAATATCACTATCTGTTGATGTATTTGTCCACACAACTATATTATCAGCCTTTCCAACATTGACTGGTTGCGAGCTTGGAGTTGACGGAGAAGGTGTTGGACTTGGATTTGATGATGGTACATAAGGTTTTAAAAAAGCACGAGCATAGTTTTGATTTGACGTTGCTGGTACTTGGTTAGACTTAAGTCCGGCTGCAATAGCAAGGTCATTAACACTATTTACAGTAAAGCCTTGTTTAACTCTGGCGGTATAATTAAGATAATACTCTTTTCTATCTTGTTCTGTTTCAAATGAAAGGATTCCATAAGTTCTATCTCTAATATTTCTCCAAATATTTCTTTCATTCTGCGTTGTATTTCTACTATTATCAATATGCCAACCAATTAAATCTATCCAACGTTCATTAAAGTTTCTATCTGTTCTATTACCTATGTTACTAGCATTACCACCATTTCCATTTCTTGAATAAACCCTAGTATTTCGTTTTTCATTACCCACATGATCTGAGCGATTTTCTGCCCAATCTGTTTCTGAACTATAATTATACAAATTACCATCTTGGGAACCAAAGTCAATATTAGTAACTTCTAGTCCTTTAGGAATTGTTACATAATAGAAAGGTGTTTTCCAATTATCATGAGAACCATTAAATTTTACACGTACATTTACTAAACCATTTATTAATTCAAGTCTCTCAATTGTAGCTCCACCCATTGCCACACTAACGTCATTACCTTCTCTAGATGTCCAACCATAGCTCCCATTTAATGTATTTAATCCTGATATCATTGCCCCATCACGAAAGCTGAACCCTTCAGGAAGTGATAGATCCTTACGATTGAAACTTTGAAATGTTTTAGAAGTCGTTAAAGCTTTTTGTTGCTCAGGTGATAAACTCGCTATGTCTTCATCCGTGAGTTTTAAGACTTCAAAATCTTCAACAGTTAATGCCTTAATATCTTCTAGTGTCATTTTTTTGAAATCTTCAAAAGTGATTGTTTTTGTTACTTGTACAGCATCTGGTAGTTTCACTATGTCTTTATCAGACTCCGAATCAACACTCGTACTTGAAAACTCTGCTAATCGTTCTACATACTCACCTTTATGCGCAAAAACTTGCGGACTCGCTAAAAGGAAAGAGCCTAAAAACACCGACCCTACTCCTATCTTGAATTTACGTATTGAAAATCGATCTTTTCTTTTATAAAACATTATTTTTCTCCTTTTATAAATCTTTCATATTCAAATCTATTTCTTTTCTTCTTTTCGTCGCCTATCTGCATGTCTCCAATAGCGCCTTCTACAAACCGGACTACAAAACACCGTTCTACGATCTAACACACCTTGGATTGTAATCACTTCCTTGCCACATCTTTTACAAGTAAATGCCCTACTTTCATATGTTAAATTAGTTTCTTGTTCTTTCATTTTTCATTATGCTTCTTTCTTCGTTTTATCAACCTCAATTATTGGATTTTTTCTTAACGTTCCAAAAGTATATCTTATGTTTGATATATTGATTTGACATACTACATGAATACTATTTTTCATCTTCCTTCTTTATTTATTTCAACAATACTAGACATCGCTCAAATAACACATATACAACAATCAAAATATCTACATAGACTATTTCCATAAATACTTGATAAATTACCTAAAACAACGAAAAAATCATCCTTTAATTTTTTATGTATCAAGAATAATTATCATTCATACATCAAAAGATCAAATACTACATATCACGTCTCCTTTCTTACTGTATCATCTGTTTTTGATACTTACTTAACTAAACCTTTTTGTACCTAATACCCTAAAAACCAAATCTATCTAATCAAAATAGATTTTATTTCCTGATTACAAATCAACCAACTTTCTTTTTCGAAACTATTATTTCACTCCTTCCTAGTCTATAACAGTAATAACATTATAAATCCCCCCCCCGAAAAATCAAGCCTTTTATCACAATTTTTCATTATATATTTCTATTTTTTACATTTTTGTCATGCCTGTATTATCTACTAACAATAATCTGTTTAAAATAATAGATTTGATACTCAAAAAAACTTGGAATCAACTCAGTTAAAGTGTTGATTCCAAGCTTTTTTAGGCTCTATAATAAATCGTGTTGGTGGGAATAATCCACCAACACGATCAGACTGTTGACAATAGCGATAAAAAATCCAACGTATTTCTCCAGTTTTGAAAAATACGTTGGATTTTACATTTAAAAATGATAAATAAAAAACTATATTGTAAAAAATGGCTATCTCTCGTGAGTAGAATTGCCATTTTTTTCATGTTTTGGGCAGCACAAGATAACCAAGTGTACTGCTGCATCTTGGCTACTCCTCTATATTGTGCAAACCGATACCCATGATTTTGTTTAGAGTCTGCAAAGCTACGCTCAATCGTTTCTTTCCGTCGTTTATATAGTGCTTTCCCAAACGTAGATAATCGACGCTCACGACATCTATCGTATACATCAGCATCTATCGCTCGACGTAGTATCCGTTTATTACTGTTATCGCTTATACGATACTGCTTATATCCTTGTCTATCAATGTTTCTGTAGGTGTAAATTTCTCCCGTACGTGTATCCGTAAAACAATCTCTAGATGAATCATATCGAAAAAACTTATGGTCAGGATTGCGATGAAAACGTCTATACC
>NZ_WNJY01000004.1:0-108765 GCF_010892355.1 Granulicatella sp. zg-ZJ
GGTGCTCCTGTTACCTTAAACGAATCTAATCAATGGAAATATGAGTTTACAGATTTATTAGTCGTAGATACTCCAGAACAACCAACACCGAATATCTATACTGTGAAAGAAATTGGGGAAGCTAACAATCGAGTAACAGTAGGAGACCACACATATACGGTTAATACAGAAGGAACGCAAGCAAATGGTTATACAATAACCAATACCTATGTCGAGCCAATCAAACCAACACCACTACAACCAGGAACAACAAGTGTGAGTGTCACAAAAGTATGGGTCGGAAAAGTAAGTGAAAGTAGTGTACAAGTACAGTTATATAAAAATGGAGAAGCAATAGGTGCTCCTGTTACCTTAAACGAATCTAATCAATGGAAATATGAGTTTACAGATTTATTAGTCGTAGATACTCCAGAACAACCAACACCGAATATCTATACTGTGAAAGAAATTGGGGAAGCTAACAATCGAGTAACAGTAGGAGACCACACATATACGGTTAATACAGAAGGAACGCAAGCAAATGGTTATACAATAACCAATACCTATGTCGAGCCAATCAAACCAACACCACTACAACCAGGAACAACAAGTGTGAGTGTCACAAAAGTATGGGTCGGAAAAGTAAGTGAAAGTAGTGTACAAGTACAGTTATATAAAAATGGAGAAGCAATAGGTGCTCCTGTTACCTTAAACGAATCTAATCAATGGAAACATGATTTTACAAATTTATTAGTCGTAGATACTCCAGAACAAGCAACACCGAATATCTATACCGTGAAAGAAGTTGGTGAAGCGAACAATCGAGTAACAAAAGGAGCCAACACATATACCGTTAATGTCGAAGGAACTCAAAAAAATGGTTATACAATAACCAATACATATGTTGAACCAATAGTACCTACTAATTCTTCTAATTTAAGTAAAGTATTGATAGAAGAAAATAAAAATTCTATTTTGCCAAAAACAGGAACTATAGATTCTTCTATTTACTCATTAGTTCTATTTGTTATTGCTGGAGTAGTATACTCATTTAGAAATAAAAAAGAATAAGTGATTTTATCAGCCGATAATGAGGAATGTTCTTCGTTATCGGTTTTTTATTTTTAAATTTTAGTATAACATAATTTTATTTGTGTGATTTAATCAAAAATAAAAAAGAACTTTATGAAAAATAATTCTTTTTATTATTATTTTATAACTTACATGTTAAAATACATGTAAGTTATAAAATAACAAAAGGAGAAATATAATGACACTATTTGAAATGTTAAAAGGAAAGAAATTAGATGTACAGTACGAGACAGGGTTTCACTTCATTATGGAATACTTAGAAGAAGGTAAGTTAAAATGGACATCTGTGGGTGAGGTTGAGGACGGTGGTCCTTCAGAGGAAGTAGATCCTTATGAAGCCATTGAATTGGAAAGTGGGAAATATTTTATTAACTGGATTGAAGAAAGTGGTATGACAATATCTCAATTATTAGATTTGAATAATAACGAAGTGATTGCATTTCTAACGTGGGAAGACAATAGTGTTCGTGGAGGTAGAGATACACTTCTGCAAAAAGGTTATGTGACGATTGTAGGTTAAAACATGAAACATTCACATAAATTATCTGATGCTATTCACATACTTTTGTATATAGAAGTATTTTGTGAAGATAAACGTATCACAAGTACAGATATTGCTGAAAGTATCAATACAAATCCAGCATTAGTAAGACAAATTATGTCTCAATTAAAAAAAGCAAATTTGATTGAAACAAAACAAGGTAGTGCTAAACCGAGACTTTTAAAATCTTCTAAAGACATCACATTATTTGATATTTTTCAAGCAATTCATGAAGAATCATTACTTGAAATTGATAAAAATACGAATAAAGAGTGTCCGTTGGGTAATACAATTCAAACAGTCCTTACGAGTACTTATAGAGAAATAGAAAATAGTGCCTTCAATAAGATGAAAGAGATTTTTTTAATTGACTTGAAAAATGCGATAGATAAATTGATATAATTATTCGTAAAGTTGCTATCATCATGTGTTGATGATATATTAAATGAACAAAACTGATGATGGAGGTATTATATGAAAAAAATAGAAAGTGCTAAAGCACCGGCAGCTATTGGTCCTTATTCTCAAGCAATACAAGTAGGAAACACTGTCTATGTTTCTGGTCAACTACCAATTTGTGTTGAAACAGGTGAATTTGCAGGTAGTACGATTGAGGAACAAACAAAACAATCATTAGAAAATATCCAGTTTATTTTAAGTGAGGCAGGATTAACGATGAAAAATGTTGTGAAAACAACTGTTTTATTAAAAGATATTGCTGATTTTACAAAAATGAATGATGTATATGCAAGTTATTTTTCAGCACCGTTTCCTGCAAGAGCCGCTTATCAAGTGGCAGCTTTACCAAAGGATGCTCTAATAGAAATAGAAGTCATTGCTGTTGTGGGATAGACATCAGGGATAAACCAATGTTGGTTTGTCCTTGATTTAATCAGATTTTTAACATGAAAGCATTCGTATTTTTATAGGCTTGCGGTATAATAAAAGGTAAAGGAGGGGTAGAATGAAAGTCTATCGTATCAGTCCATTTGCTTTAATTTGGCAATTTGTAGCGACTGTCATTGGTATAGGTATTGTTTATTTTATTCTCGATTATTTTTTAGTTTTAAAACCGCTATCTTATTCAGTGGTATTTTATTTCTTCTTATTTTTGTTTCATTAGTAAGGCAGATAAATATGAAGATTGCGATTGATGATACGAGTTTTTGTATTTTTGAGAAAGGTCAAAAAAGTGCTATGCCTTTGATAGTGTGTCACTATATGCAAAAAAAGAGGATAGTCATTTGACACTTTATGTAAACGATGCCGGTCATCAAGAAGAATTTGATTTAACATTATTTGGAAATTTTAAATATTATCAACTTCTTGATGATCTTCGGATAACTGGTGAAAAAAGTTCTGTGACACATCTAAATGTGTTAAAAGAGATTAAAAAATAAAAAAGAAAGGAGGAAATATTATAGAAGAATTTATTAACGATTTTTTCTCAATGGGTCCAATGGCATATGTTTTTATAGGAATTGTGATTTTAGGATGTATTCTAAGTGTTGTATCTTATAAAATGAATAAAAGTTCTAAACAAAAATGGCTATCTCAGCATCCAGGAGCGGTAAAAATTTCTTTTAATAGAGGAAATCAAATTATTACGCAAAAAGATTTTTATGTACATGTGTTAGTGGTGAAGTAGCAATCTTTTTTGAGAGTGGTCAATATTTAATTTATGCTATGCCGAGAACAGTTGTGCTTGAAGTGACTTACTCATACACAAGACCTGGTGTGATTTATAAAAATGTCACAACAACAAGGGGGTCTTCTAAAGTATCATTAACTGTTGAGAGTGGAAAAGCATATCTTTTATCATTTGATAAAAAAGAAGAACAATTTATTTTATCTGAAGAATAAAAAAGAACAAAATTTTTGGTAAAAAAGTGAATTTTTTCTCAAACTTTTCTTGACAAAATATGTCATTTCTTTTATTATATATGTATAGAAATAAATTATTTTTTGAACAAGCAGTAAAGAGCAGTAATGGCTCTTTACGTAGCCGGGTCTATAAGTGTTTAGACAGCAGAAAAATGTTTAGTAAATGAACTGAGCATATCTGTGAGACAGTACGAACTGTCCACGGGTATGCTCTTTTTTGTATTATCAAATAAAAAGGAGAGGAAAAATATGTTTGATTTACTAAAAACAAAGGAAGGAAAACTATTTGTGGCAGGGAGTATTAGTCTAGGTATCGGTTTATTATGTGAGCAGATACAGCTATCAGGAAGTCCGTTGTGGTTATGTCTTGCTAGCGTATTATTAGGGTATGAAATTGTCAAAGATGTTATTTCTGATATTGTTGAAGAGCATAGATTAAATGTTGATTTTCTAATGATATTATCGGCATGTGGTGCCATCTCTATTGGGTATTTTAGCGAAGCGGCTATTTTATTATTTATTTTTTCTGGTTCAGAAATGTTAGAGGATTATGTGTATCAAAAATCAATGAAAACAATGGAATCGTTAATGACACATATTCCAAAACAAGCAATGGTTTTAAAGGAAGATGATACGACAGAAATTGTAGATATTGATCAGATTGATATTGGACAAACATTGATTGTTAAAAAAGGAGAGCAAATTGCTTTGGATGGAACAGCTTCTAAAGTGATGCTCGTGAATGAAAGTGTATTAACGGGAGAGAGCATTCCTGTATATAAAGAAATTGGTGATGATGTATTTGCTGGAACAATCAATATTGGAGATACGAGTGTTTACGTCGCAACAAAAACAAGTCATGATAGTGTATTTTCACATATTGTATCCTTAGTTAAAACAGCTAATAATAGTAAAAGTCATTTAGATAAACGTATTCATCAAATACAAAAAACGTATGTGCTAGGTGTATTGATAACAGTTGTATTCTTTATTACTTATTTAATGTGTATCCAAGGATTGAGTTTTACAGACGCCTTTTATCGAGGTATGATTTTATTGACTGTCGCAAGTCCATGTGCGCTTATTGCATCAATGACTCCAGCTATGCTCAGTGCGATGAGTTTTGGTGCTAAAAATGGTATTTTAATCAAAAATGGGAATGCATTGGAAAAAATGATGCGTATGACGACTTTATTTAGTGATAAAACGGGAACATTAACAACAGGTCAATTTCGAGTACATCATTATCATTTGGATAAACCAGAGGTTTTACCACTTGTGCTGTCTATGGAAAGTCAGTCATCACATCCATTGGCAAAGTCAATTATGACTTATTTTAAAGATGTGTCTTATCCGACATTACCACAAGATGTAGTCATTCAAGAGATTGCAGGTTGTGGTTTACAAATGAATCAACTATCTATTGGTAATAAGCGTTTTATGCGTGATTGTACAGATACACATCATTATTTAGAAAAAGAAAGTCAAGGAACATTATTATTTGTTTCAGAAAATAACGAAGTCATTGGTTATTTTGAGTTGGTTGATGCAGTACGAAAAGATGCTCAAGAAATGGTAGAGGTATTTAAAACACATCTTGTAGATGTTGTTATGCTTACTGGAGATAGAGAGCACGCTGCAAAAAGTGTTGCGAATACATTAGGATTACCTAAGTTTTATGCAGAGTGTTTGCCGGAGGATAAAGTAACATATATGCAACAATATAAACATGATGAGAAAGTTGTAGGTATGATTGGAGATGGAATCAACGATGCTCCAATTTTAGCTCATGCAGATGTTAGCATTGCAATGGGGAGTGGTACCGATATTGCCATGGATGTTAGTGATGTTATCATTACACAAAATCACTTATCAAAAATTGCTTTATTGTATGAACTGAGTCAAAAGTATGGGCGTATTACAAGAGTCAATATTGCTTTTGCAATTAGTGTGATTTTAGTACTTATTTTATTAAATATGCTTGGTATTCTAGATTTAACGAAAGGTGTTTTTTTCCATGAAATGTCAACGATACTCGTCATTTTAAATGGATTACGTCTACTAGGTTTTCAGAAAAAATAAGATAGATATGGTTTTTTCAAGTGTATGAAAACGTATATTTATAAAATGGAAAGATAGACTAAATTGATTTTTGATAAACTTATAAAAAAGTATATAAATCTAAGAAAGTATCCGACGTAAACATTTGTTTACGTCGGATACTTTTGTTTAAAACTTATTTTTATTTGAAAAAGTAAGTGAAATAATATTAAAAAAATCCTAAAAAACTAGACTTTTACGGACAAGCAAAATGAGAAAATATGAAAAATAGATATATTATTTTCATGTGTTTATTTTCATAAAACTCTTTTTATTTTGTGAATTAGAAAGGCTAACGGTATACATACCCACCCCCATTATTCCATTATAAACATTTGTACAAAAATGTCTACTTAAATGGACAAACACATATTATTCACTAAAGAAAGGAGTGTACAGTTTTTGATGTTTCTTAAACTGACTGTTGGACTTATAAATACACTATATAAAGTATTTGTAAAAAAGTATGAGAATAATGATGAAAAAAGATTTTATGTGCAAATGAATAACAAAATTTATTTTTTATAAAGGCTGAATATTAATTTGTAGAAATGAGAAACACTGGTTGTAACACTGAAAGATAGATTGATTAGACGGATTATTCTTTATAGTCGTCAATGTTCAAGACGGTATTGGAGATACTCATCAAAAAAGAAACACAGAAACAATATATTCATAAAGAAGTGTTATGACAAAAAGAAAAACATAAAATATGATAATTATTAGGAGGTTATATGATTTTTAATAAGCGACAAAGATTTTCTATTCGTAAATTAACAGTTGGAACGTGTTCTGTTTTATTAGGGACATCGTTATTTGCAGTAGGAGATTCAATCAACAATAATGTGCTTGTTGCACATGCAGAAACACCAACGCTTGATACAGGAGGTGCATTAACTATTGGACGTTTTAGTAATAATGGTGATTATTACTATGTACAAGCATCGGGACGTGCAGATGCTAATCCAAAATACAGTGGTCTTATCTATGAAGTAGATGTAAAAAATAAATCTGTGACACCAATTTCACAAGATAAAATGTCAAATGGTCAAAATGTTTACGACCATTTAAAAGAACAAGCTGCTAAACAAGGTTTTTCAGCTGGAACAGATAATTTACGTTTTAATGGTTTAGGTATTTCTCAAGATGGACGATATGCTTATATGATCGGATTTATGGGTGATATCAATACAATGATCAATGGGCAGGCAAATCCAAATAGAACAAATATTGTTGGGGTATATCGCTATGATATTACTAAACACTATTGGGAATTTGTCAGCGATGCGTCTACCTGGGCAGATAAAGCGATTATGCGAACAAATTCATGGACAGCCGGTGCTGTCAATCCAGTAGATGGTAAATATTATTTTGGGATGCACACACGTGATTATGATCCATCTTTTAATAAAGTACAACCTGGAACAGAAGATGAATTTAAAAAAGCAACAAGAGACCATACATTTGATATTTATTTCCGTTTCTGGTCTTATGATCCAGCAACACAAAAAGTAGAACCAGTTGGATATGTTGATTCAACGCTTTTTAAAAGCAACTTATTTGACACTTTTGAACGCTTTTTCAGAGCTGGAAGTTGGGCTGTAGGTAGTGATATTTCCTTTGATAGTGAAGGGAATATGAGTTTATTATTGAATCAATTCAATACACCAGATTATTACATTTTAACAGTAAAAGCTGATCAAGTGGAAAAAGGTGCAGCTACACAAGATAATTACACAAAATTAGAAAGCTACTTATCTAAACGAGTACGTATTGTAGATGCAACATCTGGTGATAGTACAGGTGCAAATGATGCAACGTGGGCAATCGGAGGTATTGGTTTAACATCTGATGGTAAAATTTTTGCCAATAGTGGACGTCAAGTTGCTGTTGTGAATCCGGATAATGCAGCAGGTGAATATTTCTATAATCATAGCACAGATCCGTATTGGGGGGATGGTGCGTCTATTCCAATATTAACGGTAAAAGGAAATGTATATCGTGAATATTATATTGCTAATACAGAAGAAAAATTAGCTGGAGATATTGGAACGGTTGTTAATAATGAATTTATCGCTATTCTACCTGCACAAGTGACTATGGGTAGAGAGGATGTTGTAACAAATGAATTACTTTATACTCCATATACATCAACAGATGTTCCAGAATTTATTCGTTCAGTAGAAGGTAAAGTATATCGCTTAGTGAGAGAAAATGGTGTGCCTAAATTAAAAGATGGCTCAGCACCAGAATCTGGTAATGTCACAAAAACCGACCAAGTGATTAAATATCAATATGTGCTAGATGAAACGATTGATACACCACAAATTGCAACAATTAAATATGTTGATGAATTAGATAATGTTGTAGCACCACAATCATCTGTTGTTGGAAATACAGGTGCTGAGATTATGTATGACACAACACCAATGATTAATGTTTTAAAACAAAAAGGATATGAATTGGTAACAGATGGTTTTAAAGATCGTCCAACAGAAGACACAAATTATGATAAAATTCCAGATAAATTAGGAGAGGAAGGACAAGTCTTTAAGGTTGTTGTAAGACCTAAAGAAACGACTATTACACCTAACCCGGATAGTGAAACGAATAAAGTACCAAATCCTCATGATCCAACGGGTAATACACCGGTTAAACCTGGAGAATCTATTGTGATCACACCAACTCGAGAAAATCCGGATGAATCAATATGGCCAGTAACAGGTTTAGATGAATCTGATTTAATCAGTACAGTCGATCGTGTAATTAATTATGTATACGATGACGGTACACCAGTTATGGAAAATGGAGAACCAAAAACAGTAATTCAATCATTAACGTTTAAACGTACGGCTACAGTAAATCATGTGACAGGTGCGATTACTTATGGAGAATGGCAACCTGTTACAACAAACGAAATGCCGGAAGTGACAAGCCCTACGATTGACGGTTATACCCCAGATCAAGTAACGGTAAAAGCAGAAACAAACTTAAACGGTGAGTCAGATCCACAAGACGTGACGGTTGTTTATAAAAAACTTCCAGATCAAGCAGCAAAAATCAATTATGTTGAAGAAACGACAAATAAAATAGTTGCTGCCTCAGATTCGGTAAAAGGTAAAGCAAATGAGAAAATCAATTACGATACAGCTCCGAAAATTGAAGAATTGAAAAAACAAGGATATGTACTTGTCTCAGATGGCTTCACAAAAGATGATGGTCAAGTATACGATACAACAGAAGATAAATTAGCTGAAGATCCAAGCCAAGTCTTCACAGTAGTTGTAAAAGCATTGAAAAAACCAGTAACACCAGCAGAGCCTAAGCCAGAACCAAATACACCAGTTGAACCAAATGAACCAAATGGACCTCAATGGCCTGCAACAGTAGATCAATTAGACTTAACAAAAACAATTACACGTACAGTATCTTATGTCGATACAACAGGTAAACCAGTTGCTGAAACAAAAACAAATACGGTGACGTATGAACGTAGTGCAACCGTAAATATTGTTACTGGCGAAATAGAGTATACGCCTTGGATGCCAAAAAATGCTGATAAAACATTAGAGGGACAAGTGCTGCCAGTAGTTGAAGATCATGATATTGTTACAACAACAAATAATGGTACAATTGTTGACGCGAATACAACAACACAACCAGTTGAGACAACTGAAAATTCAAAAGATATTGTTGAAGTTGTTGTATATGCACCAAAAACACCAGAAGTCAAAGAAACTCAAGTAGCGGTTATTCGTTATATTGAAGAGGGTACCAATAAAACAGTTGCTGATCCAGATACAAAAACAGGGTTTGCAGGAGATAAAATTGACTATAGTACAGCATCAAAAATTAAAGAGTTGAAAAAACAAGGATATGATTTTGTATCTGATGATTTTACAACTGATGCTGGGCAAACATTTGATGATCAAAAAGATACGGTTGGACAAGATCCTACTCAAGTCTTTACAGTAGTTGTGAAAAAGAAAATATCCACAATCACACCAAAACCAGAAGATCCAACAAATAAAGTACCAAATCCGAATGATCCAACAACACCAGTTGAACCAGGTCAACCAATTGATCCAACACAACCAGACGGACCAAAATGGCCAGCAGGTGTAGCTGAAAAAGATTTAGTACGTACTATTACACGTAATATTACTTATGTATACAATGATGGTAAACCAGTTGAACAAGATAAAGCACCAACTGTAACACAAACATTGACATTCACAAGAACAGCAGAAGTAAATCATGTAACAGGTGAAGTGATTTATGGTGAATGGACACCAGTAACAACAGATACAATGGATAAAGTTGATTCACCTGAAATTACAGGGTATACACCACATTTACCAAGTGTCGATGCATTAACAAACTTGACTGGTGATTCTGATCCACAAGATGTTCAAGTTATTTATGTTCCAAATGAAGTAGTACAACATGCAACCATTACGTATAAAGATATAAATGATCCGAATAAACCAATTATTTTAGGTGATGTTGATAAAAGAAATGGTGCTACTGGTGCAACAAGTGATTACTCAACGAAATCACGTATTGATGAATATGTGAATCAAGGATACGAATTAGTTCAGGACGGTGTACCAACAAAACTTGTGTTTGATAATGAGAAAGATGAGTCTGATGCAAATCCAACACAAAAATTTGAAGTAACATTAAGACATAAATTAACACCAATTATGCCTGATCCAAATAATCCGGATAGTCCAATTCCAAATCCAAATGATCCAGAAGGAAATACACCGGTTGAACCAGGTCAACCAGTAAATCCAAATAATCCAGATGGACCAAAATGGCCAAATGAAGTAAAAGAACTTGTTAAGAAAGCAACACGTACAATTCGCTACCGTTATGCAGCAACACCGGATGATAATGCAGAAAAAGTATTTGAAGATGTTGTTCAAGAAGTTGTGTTTACACGTTCAATGACGATTGATAATGTGACTGGCGAAGTAACGTATGGTGAATGGACTGCTGTTAAATCAGAAGCTCCTGAAGTTACCTCAAAAGAAAAAGACGGTTATACATTTGATAAAGCAAGTGTTGAAGCTGAAACAGCAACAATTTCTCAAGATGGTGTCATTACTGGTCTTTCAGATAAGAAAGTTTTATATACACCAGTGGCTCCAACACAAGTAGGGACAGTAACTTTTAAAGTAAAAGATACTGGAGAAGTGAAACACACAGAAAATATTTCTGGTAAAGAAGGTGACCAATTTGGCTATGATCCTGCTGGAAAAATCAAAGAATATGAGCAACAAGGTTATACAGTAACGAATATTGGAGATAAAGATAAAAATCCATATTCTTCAGAAGGAACATTTGACGGTATTCCAGACAATTCACAAGACTTTGTTTATGAATTGGAACCACGTGTAGAACCAGTTAAACCAAATGATAATCCACCTGTACCAGGTCAACCAGTTAATCCAGAAAAACCAGACGGACCAAAATGGCCTGAAACAGTTAGTCAATTAGATTTAACGAAAACAATTACACGTACGGTATCTTATGTGGATGTAACAGGTAAAAAAGTTGCTGATACAAATACAAATACTGTGACGTATGAACGTACAGCTATGGTGAACTTAGTTACTGGTAAAGTCACTTATGGTGACTGGACAGCCAAAAATGGAGATTCAATATTAGAAGGAAATCCGTTACCAACGGTTGAAAATCATGATATTGTTGTAACAACAAATAATGGAACGGTTGTTGAATCAGACACAACAACAAAACCAGTTGAAACAACTATTGATACAAAAGATATTGTTGAAGTTGTTGTATACGCACCAAAAGCACCAGAAGAAAAAGACACACAAGTAGCAGTTATTCGCTATATTGAAGAGAATACAGAAAAAGCTGTTGCAGATCCAGATACGAAAACAGGGTTTGCAGGAGATAAAATTGAATATAGTACAGCTGAAAAAATTACTAAGTTAGAAAAACAAGGGTATGAATTTGTGTCTGATGACTTCACAAATGGTGGAGAAAAAGTATACGATAGTATAAAAGATAATGTAGGAGAATATCCAAGCCAAGTCTTTACTGTTGTGGTAAGACCAATTATTAAGACAATAACACCTAATACACCAGAAGGTGAAACACCAAAACCAGGTCAACCAGTTAATCCGGATGATCCAAATTCACCAAACTGGCCAGAAGATTTAAAAGATAAAGATCTTTCAACTATTAAAGTAGTTACTCGTGAAATTAGTTATGTGAATGATAAAGATGAAGAAGTTCATGAAAAATTTGTTGACGGAGTAACATTTGTACGTGAAATAAAAGTTAATCTTGTAACGGGTAATGTGACTTATGGTGACTGGAAAGCGGAAAATAATGATTCTGTTCTTGATGGGCAAAAATTACCAGTTGTGAATGGATATATTGTTACATCAGCTACAAATGGTGACAAAGATGTTGAACCAAATACAACTGAAAAATATGTACAAGTAACAGGAGATTCATCAAATATTGTTGAGAAAGTTGTTTATACACCAATTGGAAAATGGATTCCAGAAATCCCACAGGGTGTAGAACCAGTTGATCCAAATCCAACGGATGATAAAGATCCAAAAGATCCAGTAGATTATCCAAATAATCCAACAGATCCAACAAAACCAGGTGACCCAACAGACGAAACAATTCCTTATGTGCCAGGTTATACACCACAAGATCCAAGTGGAAATCCATTAACACCGAAAGATCCAACGGATCCAACGAAAGGTTATAATCCTCCACCAGTACCAGCAAATCCAAAGCAAGATACAAATATTCCTTATGTGAAGGATAAAGAAACAGTGGATCAAAAAGGTAGTGTTAAATTTATTGTTACGGGTACAAACGAAGAAAAACATAATGAACCATTAACAGGTAAAGAAGGCAAAAAATTTGGCTATGATCCTACTGAGAAAATTAAAGAATACGAACAACAAGGTTACACAGTAACGAACCGTGATAGTTATGATAAAGAGGATACTTTTGATAATATTCCGGATAATTCACAAGACTTTGTGTTTGTATTAACACCACGTATTGAGCCAGTTACACCAAATGGTGAGAAACCTGTACCAAATACACCGGTTGATCCAAATAAACCAGACGGACCAAAATGGCCAGATACAGTGAAAGATTTAGTGTTAACTAAAGAAGTGACACGTACGATTTCATACATTGATAACAAGGGACAAGAAGTAGCTAAGACATTCTCAACTACGGTTACATTTGAGCGTGAAGCGAAAGTGAATTTAGTTGATGGTAAAATTACTTATGGTGACTGGAAAGCTAAAAATAGTGACAGTACTCTTGAAGGTCAAACATTACCAGTAGTAGCAGGTCATCAAGCAACAACAGCAATACATAATAGTACAGTGGTTCATCCAGAATCCACTCAAGAAGATGTAGTTGTTGATGAGAATGCAACGAATATTACTGAAGTTGTTATCTACACACCTAATACAACACCAGCTGAAAAGGCATCTCAGTTGGCGATTATCAAGTATGTGGATGAAACAGGAACACTTGTAAAAGAGATTAAGAATTCAGTTGATACTGTTGTTGGTAAAGAGGACGAACCAATTAAGTACACAACAGATGCTAAGAAACAGGAACTTATCGATAAAGGCTATGAAATTGTAAAAGATGGCTTTACAATACCTGGAGGAAGAGTTTTTGATGGAGTCGAAGATGTTGTTGGAAAAGACCCAAGTCAAACATTTGAAGTAGTTGTTAGACCTAAATTCTCTACAATTACACCAAAACCAGAGGATCCAACAAATCCACTTCCAAATCCAAATGAACCTACAACACCAATTGAACCAGGTCAACCAATTGATCCAAAACAACCAAATGGACCAAAATGGCCAGCAGGTGTTACTGAAAAAGACTTGGTAAAACAAGTGACACGTATGATTAAATATGTGTATGAAGAAGATGGAAGAGAAGCGGATGCTACTCGTACAGAGACAGTAACCTTTACACGTGAAGCGACTGTTAACCATGTAACTGGCGAGATTGTTTACGGTGAGTGGAAAGTTAGCCATGAAGTTGATTCTGATAAGAATAAAGATGGTAAATGGAATGAGGAAGCATCAAAACTAATTAAAGGATACGTTGCTGATAAAGCTGTTGTGGAAGAAGAAACACCAACGGAAAATACTGCTGATAAAACAGTAGTTGTTACCTATAAAAAACTAGGTAGCTGGATTCCAAAATTACCAGACGGAGAAACACCAAAAGATCCAATCCCATATCCAAATGATCCAAATGGAGATCCAACTATTCCAGGTACTCCAGAGAATAGTGAAGAACCGATTCCATATGTTCCTGGATATACACCTGAAGATCCAGAAGGTAATCCGTTGAAACCAGTAGATCCAGAAAATCCGTCTAAAGGATATATTCCACCGAAATTGCCAATGAATCCAATTGAAAATATTGAAATTCCTTATAGACCAAATTCAGAAGAAGAAAAACCAAATATGCCAAAACCGGATAAACCAGCTCCGGAAAAACCAAAACCAGATATGCCAAAACCGGATAGACCAACTCCGGAAAAACCAAAACCAGATATGCCAAAACCAAACAAACCAACATCAGAAAATCCAAGTCCTAATAAACCAGCAAGTCAAAACTTGCCACATACAGGTGAACAAGGACAAGATACAATGTTCTACGGAGCGACTGTCTTTGGATTAGGTATGATGATTGCGGCATTGAGAAAACGATTGGAAGAAGAAACAGAATAACAGTGTTTTATTTGTCTGGAAAACACCCTAAGACATCATCTTAGGGTGTTTTTGGTGTTCTGTAACTCTATACCGAATGGTATTGATGTAATGAAAAGGTGATGAATGGTTAAAGCATTCACCATCTTTTTATATTTTTCTATCGTTGAGAATAGTCGTGTATAGTTACCATTGCTTTATTACACATCAACTCTTTAGGTAAAAAATAAGGGTTTAGTCCAATATGATGACATTACCATAATGCATAAAAATAGAGTGATATAAAAAGTGAAGTGTTTCATAGCTGATAAAAAAAGGGTTTCTAATAGATATTTATAAATGATATTGGGTATTTCCTGTTTTTAAGTCCATTTTTATTTAAAAACTTTAATTGACAAGAGGATTTCAGAATAAAGTATATATTGTTCTTGATGCATAAATTTATTTAAAATACATACTATTTTGCACAATAAACCTATTATGAAGCCATATAATAGAATTGACATCTTATGTAAAATCCTTTATTATACAAAATGTAACTATTACGATTTGTGAAAGGGAGAAAAATGAAGAGAAAACATATTATTATCGGAACAGTAGGAGCGGTTGCGTTAACAAGTGTGTGTGCTTTTGCGTTGTTGCAATCACAAACAAATAATGTAACGAAAATGGAGGCACCCGTATCCAATAAGCAAACAGAAAATACAAAAGACAAAACAGCATTATATGAAACAATTGCAAATCAAATTAAACAAAACAAACCAGTACCCGTTGTGGGTAGAGTTTTTGAAAATGGTTATTTATTAAAGCACGGTAATCATTATCACTTTGTTCATGGTAAAGTACCTGAGAATGCTATTTTTGAAAAAATGGTTGAAAAACAAGATTATTATGTGTTTGATCCAAAGGATATTGTAGAAGAAAATGAATTAGGGTATGTCGTACGTCATGGAGATCATTTCCACTTTATTCCAAAAGGCAGTGTGAATAACGGCACAACAATAGCACATCATGATGAGCACAAAGTAGACCATGAGCATGATGATTATGTATTTAGTCCAAGTGATGTTGTTGGTGAAACAGAAACCGGATATATTGTACGTCATGGAGATCATTTCCACTTTATTCCAAAAGGTAGTGTGAATAATGGTACAACAATAGCACATCATGATGAGCATGAAGCAGGCCATGACCATGAGCATGATGATTATGTGTTTAGTCCAAGTGATGTTGTTGGTGAAACAGAAACCGGATATATTGTACGTCACGGAGATCATTTCCACTTTATTCCAAAAGGCAGTGTGAATAACGGCACAACAATAGCACATCATGATGAGCATGAAGTAGCTCATGACCACGAACATGGTGTAAATGATATAGTGAATAAAGAGCATGAATCAGATAATACGCACGAAGGTCATGAATATCACGATGCAGATAATTCAATGCATGACGATAATGAACATCATAGTGAAGAAAATGAACATCATCAATTTGCATTTGATCCAAAAGATATTGTGAGTGAAGATGAAGAAGGATATGTTGTACGTCATGGAGATCATTTCCATTATGTTTACAAAAAAGATCTTCCGTCTGATTTTGTGAAACCTCATGAGGAAGAAAAAACAGAAGAACCAAAAACAGAAGAGCCAAAACCAGAAGAACCCACGAATTTGCCAGATGATTTAGAAGAAAAAATAAACTATATTATAGCGGCGTATGGTGTTCCAAGAGAAGCGATCAAAGTCCATAATGGATACTTTGTATTTAATGAACCGACACATGAATATGATCCATCCCATATTCATCCGTATGCTATTCCTATTAACAAATTAAAAGTACCTGTTATGACAGATGATAAAGAGGCAGATTTTGAAAATGAATGGTTATCTATTGCAGAACGAATGGGTATTTCTCCGGAGCAATTAGAAATTAAAGATGGCTATTTTGTTATTTCACATGGTGATCATAGTCACTATGTGAAAATTATGTCGGGTGGAGAAAAAGAATACTTCAAAAATAAATTGCCAGATATTGTTGGAGCCTTTGTTCGTGGTGATTTAGATAAAGATGTTGTTATCAATAAAGCACAAGATCTTGAAAAACAAGCAGAGGATACTTATAAAGATGATCCTAAGCAATTAAGACGTATTAAAACAGCTTTACGTCAATTTAAAGAAAAAGTTGCTTTAGGTGGTAATTCAACGCAAGGTTATTTAGACATGTTGACAGCTTTTGAAAAACAATATATTTCGTTAAATGAAGAAGAAGCGCTGTCCGAAGAAGATCAAGCATTGGCGCAAAAACATAGTGAGCTTGTTGATAAAATTAATCGATTGAATTTATCAAGATTTTCAATAACAAAAGAAAATCTGCTAGATAAACTTTATAAAATTAGTGAATCAAAAAATCTTCAACGATTAAATGATTTGGATATATATATCAATGGATTTAATGATTTGAGAGCAAGACCTGGTATTACTGGGTTACAATTTTTAGATTATTTATTAGCTCATGTGGACGATAGAGAATTGTCTTATGATACAAGAGAATTTGTGTCAGATGCGATTTATGAATCTTATGAAGCAAGTATTATGAATCGCAAATCTATTTTCTCTATTTTCCATTTGATTGCAGACGCTAAAGATGCAATCCGTTTGTCTCATGAAACACCCGCAGAAACAAATAATACAACAACGGGTCCAAAATATGCAAGATTAGACGAACCATTTGAGTGGAGAGTGCCGTCTGTTCGAGAAGATGCGAAACGTTTTGTAGAAGATGTTAGAGGGTTGATTGGACCAACTGATCCAACACCAACACCGTCAAACTTCAAAGAAAAACCTGTTTCTGATACACCAAAGGAAGATATGGTAGTGAATAGTGTAGAAGATGATACTACAGGTAATGCGGTAAGTGAAGAACCAAAATCTAATGAAGAAGTATCGACGTCTGAAATGTCAGAAATGTCTTCAGAAACAGAAGAAAAAGAATCAAGTGATGCTGCATTGGAAACGAACAATGAAGAAACAACATCTGATGATAGTGATGTGGTGCGTATTGTCAATCCGAATTCAGAAGAAGTAGAGGAAAATTCGACTGAAGATCATCACTAAAAAATGAAGTAAGTGACGAGGTGAACCAACTATGGATGGTTCACCTCGTTTTGCGTTTCTATGTCAAATGACGCTAGAGGAGAGGAATAGAATAGTATTAGCTACCCAATGCTTTATTCTATGACTGAGAATGGCCTTAAGTACGTTAGATTAATATGATTCTGTTTGAATATGGAATAATGAATATGATGTAATGATTTTTTCGTCAACATTATTTCATCTCGAGTTTTAAGATATTGATTGAGTAAGTTGTCGTGAGAAAGCAAACATGATATGATAAATTTATCTAAAAGTGAAAGGAAAGCATGTATGCCAATTAAAGATGTCGTGCAGCCTAATATCATTCAAATTGATGACGTATTACGATTAAGAAAATTTGACGGGAATTTTGATTTTGCACTTGAATGGTACCAAGACGAAGAAACAGTCTGGTATGTAGACGGCGATAGAGAGCTATATTCTAAAGAATTACTTGAAAAAATGTATATGTACTGGAATAGTGTTAGTGAAGTCTATTTTATTGAAGTGTATACGAATGGAACGTATCAACCGATTGGGGATGTATCATTTCATCAAGAAGATATGCCTATTGTGATAGGCAATAAATCATATCGAGGAAAAGGTATTGGGAAAAAAGTTATTCAAACACTTATTGAAAGAGCCAAGACTTTAGGATATGACAAATTATATATCGAAGAAATCTATGATTTTAATGTTGCTTCTCAAGCACTTTATATGAGCTTAGGATTTAAAAAGAAAGAGCTTGTCAACAAAGGATGGTCTTATGAACTTATTTTATCATCATAAAAAGGAGATATTATGAACGACTCAATAAAACGTATTGAATATATGGAAAATGTATTAGATAAGCAAATCAATGATTTACAACAACTAGAAAAATGCTTAGATGTATTGGATAAAGACTACTCAAACTATCAAGAATTGATCACTTATTACTATAGTGACGAACGAAATACTGATTTAACATTGGATGATACAAATCAATTACCAAAGATGTTAAAAAGAGGTGTTTTATCAGAAGATGCTATTTACAATATGATGGCAGATAGACATGAATTATTGATACGCATGCTAGAAACAGCAACCAAATGGTTGAAAAATGACTAAATAAAGAAGTATTCGAGGTGAATGAACGTTTTTGAACGTTGTTCACCTCTTTAGTTGTTTTTTCTTAAATAAGTTGTTAGAGAGAAATTAGTACTGTCTTTTTTACCATTAAGAATGATGAAAAGATGTTATTTAAAAGCACTGTTAAATAGGACTGATTTCATCATATAATTGTTTATCATTTAAGTGGATTTATTTTGTTTAAATGAGCAATTATTTCTTATATTACCTTATCAATACATAGAACGACGAGGTATAAAAATTCTTTAATAACCGAACGGGTAAACGTTTACAATTCATTTAGATTATGTTATTATAAATTTACCTATAAGGAGGGAAATTTATGAAAAGAAAACGTCTATTATTAGCAACTGCTTTATTGGTAGCGGGTACAATTTGTCCACTCACCCAAATAAAAGCAGAAACAAGTAGAGTACAAACTCTTGTTGAGGGAATGAGTATTCGTCAAAAAATCACGCAAATGTTGATGCCAGACTTTAGAAAATGGAAACAAGCTGGACAAGATAGCGAAACAGATTTTACAGAAATGAATGAAGAAGTTGCTGAAGCGATTGATAAATACGACTTTGGTGGCGTTATTTTGTTTGCTGAAAATGTGAAACAAACCAATCAAACATTAGCGTTAACACAAGCAATGCAAGAAGCTGCTATTACAAATAAAGCAGGTAATGGTAATTTACCACTATTACTAACTATTGACCAAGAAGGTGGTATTGTATACCGCTTAGGTAGTGGAACAGCTTTACCAGGTAATATGGCAGTTGGGGCAACAAGAGAACCAGAATTAGCTAGACAAGCAGGAGAAATTATTGGGAGAGAATTATCTGCTTTAGGGCTAAATGTTGACTTTGCCCCTGTTTTTGATACAAATAATAACCCACATAATCCGATTATTGGATTACGTTCATTCTCATCTGATCCAAATGTCGTAGCATTATTAGGTGTTCCAATGATGCAAGGTATTCAAGAATACAATGTTGCTGTTGCAGCAAAACATTTTCCAGGACATGGCGATACAGCAACGGATTCACATACAGGATTACCATTGGTTGATAAATCTTATGCTGAACTAGAAGCATTAGAATTATTACCATTTAAAGCAGCTATTGATAATGGTGTTGACATGTTGATGACAGCACATATTCAATATCCACAAATTGAAAAAGATACTGTTGTATCAAAAAAAAGTGGCGAAAAAATTTATATTCCAGCAACGTTATCTGATGATGTTATTACAGGGATTGTTCGTAATAAATTCGGATACAATGGTGTTGTGATTACCGATGCCATGGGAATGGATGCCATTGCGAAAAACTTTGGTGAATCAGAAGCAGCTATTATGGCCATTAAAGCAGGTGTGGATATTGTGTTAATGCCTACTTTTTTAAGAAGTAAATCTGATTTAGTAAAAATTGATACAATCATTAATGACATTGAACAAGCTGTGAATGAAGGAATTATTCCAGAAAGTCGATTGAACGAAGCGGTGACACGTGTTTTAACATTGAAAGAAAAACGTGGCGTACTAGATTTTTCATTAGCGGATAGAACACTAGAAAAAGCAACGGCAAGTGTTGGTTCGGATATGAACCGTGACTTAGAACGTACTATCGCTACAAGTGCTGTAACTGTTGTGAAAAATGACGATACAGTTTTACCATTCAAAGCAAATGCAGGCGATAAAGTTCTTTTATTAGGTGCATATAATAATGAATTGCCAGGATTAGAATTAGGAATGAGACGTTTGATTGCAGATGGTATTGTTTCTAAAGATGTTACATTTGAGTCTTTCCGCTATAGTAATCAAACAACAATAGATGAATTAAAATCAAAAATAGACAATGCTACACATGTAATTGTTATTTCAGAAATAGGTAGACAAGCACAATTAGCAAGTGATGTATGGTTAACAAAAATTCCAACAGAAGTAATTGATTATGCAAATGAAACAAATAAAAAATCTGTTGTTATGAGTATTTCTAAACCTTATGATGTTGCTAACTATCCACGTGCTAAAGCGATTGTTGCTGTATACGGAAACAAAGGAATGGACCCAACAGAAGCGTTGAAACCAGACAATGCGTTCGGACCAAATATTCCTGCTGGTGTAGAAGTTATTTTTGATGGCAAAGAACATATTGGTACATTGCCAGTAGATGTACCGGTTGTTGAAAATGGTGTTATCTCTGAAACAGAAATTGCCTATCCAATTGGTCATGGTTTAATGTATACAGATGCTATTAAAGAAATGAATTTATCACTACCTGAAACAGCAAAAGTAGGGCAAAAATTTAAAGCAACGGTTACATTAGGAGAACTAAATGGATTAGAAAAAGAAGATTATGATGTTGCCGTTAAAGTGGATACAACAAAATTTAAAATTGTTGGTGATAAAACAAGTGATACGTTAGTTGTACATAAAAAAGCAATGGATAAATCTCCAATAGAAATAGAATTAGTTCCATTATTATCTGGTGTACATGCACCTGTTCTTTCAGTAAGTGTTATTGATAAACAAGAAAGAATGTTTACAAAAGAATATGAAGCTGAAATGATTGATGTAGCTTCTAATATAGATAACACTATGAAAACAAGTTTATCTATACCTGAATTTGCAAGAGTAGGGCAAAAATTTAAAGCAACGGTTACATTAGGAGCATTAAATGGATTAGAAAAAGAAGATTATGATGTTGCTGTTAAAGTGGATACAACAAACTTTAAAATTGAGGGCAATGAAACAAGCGATACGTTAGTTGTACATAAAAAAGCAATGGATACATCACCAGTAGAAGTGAATGTTATTCCAATAAATAATGGTGAATATGCACCTATTCTTTCAGTAACTGTTACTGATAAAAAAGATAATATGTTTATAAATGAATATAAAGATGAAATGGTTCGCGTATTGTTGATGGATATGGAAGGTGTGAATTTATCCCTACCTGAAACAGCAAGAGTAGGACAAACATTCAAAGCAACGGTTACATTAGGAGAACTAAATGGATTAGAAAAAGAAGATTATGATGTTGCCGTTAAAGTGGATACAACAAAATTTAAAATTGTTGAAAATCCAGCATATACAATAGTGACAGGTACAACAGGATTTAGAAGTGTTGATAGTGATACTGAAACAACAGTAATGATACATAAAAAAGCATTGGATGTATCACCAATAGAAATAGAATTAGTACCATTAGTATCTGGTAAATATGCTCCCGTTCTTTCAGTAAGTGTGATTGATAAACAAGGAAGAATGTTTACAAATGAATATCAAGATAGAATGGTGTCTGTTTTACCAATGAGAATGCCAGCGGTAAGCAGTACAATGAAAGCGCCAAAAGAAGTGCAACAAGCAGACGTTTCTACAAAAGGTAAATATTTACCAAAAACAGGTGAGCAGTCAGTTGCTATTTATGTAGGCTTATTATTTGTCGGCATGGCTGTTTTAGTCAGAAAAAAAGCAGAAGATAAATAACAACTTAGGTTGTGCGATATAGCTAATGAATGCATGAAATTTGTATAAAAATAATCGCAAATTACAATAGTAAATTAACTACCTCAGGCAAATCATAAGGGCACAAATAATGAAATAATTTACGAGGATAATGGTTTATCCATTGTTCAACAGCCGTTGCTTCGTCAGAAGTAACGGTTGTTGTGCCTTTTATGTTATAGTTGTTTTGTATCTATCGGTATCCTTTTTTGTTGTTATGAAAAGTATATCCTATGAGATGTTTTTTTGTACTACTGGTTAACTTAATTATATAATTTACTATGTATATAGCAAATATGAAATTGTTTACAAAAAAAGAGCAGAGATGTACAATAAATATATAAATAATTAGATGATGTTAGCAAAGAAAGGGTGTATGTGACATGAAACTAAAATTTAAACATTTTTTTGTTATATTAAGTATCATAGGGTTTCTAAGCCTTATCGTGATAAATTGGAATAGTTTAATGGCATTTGATATGAAAATGATCGTTATTCTTGTGCTACTGGGATTGTTTATTATTGTTCGTTTAGCTGAGTATAAATCTATAAAAGAATAGTTATAGAATAAATATCATTTTTATAAAAATATGTTGACGGTTTCAAAAAAATATAGTATAGTGATTTCAATAAAATATGTGGCATGTTACTGGTAAAGCAGGCAGGACCTTTATAAATGGATAGGTAGAGTGTATCCATTTATAAGGGTCCTTTTGTTTTTGTTTCATGTAAAAAACTATTGTCAAAAGGTGTTTGCCACAAATGATAGTAGTACGATAAAAGAAAAGGAGTGTTTCATATGAACTATAAAAAAGTAGCAGAAGATGTGTTAAAACACATTGGAGGAAAGGAAAATATTTCTCATTTTGAGCATTGCTCAACACGTTTACGTTTTACATTGGTTAACAATGATAAAGTGAATATAAGTGCTTTAGAAAGTATTGATGGTGTTGTAGGCGTAAGACAAAATGTACAAACACAAATCATTATCGGAAATGAAGTCAATGAAGTTTATGAAGAAGTAAGAAAATTAGTTGGAGAGGTATCTGCTTCAACAACACCAATATCAAATAAAAAAGTACCGTGGACAAGTGTCTTTTTAGATTTCTTAGTAGGTGTGTTCCAACCATTAGTACCCGCAATTGCTGGTGGGGGTGTGTTGAAATCAATTTTATTATTATTAAATTTATGTGGTATTTTACCTAAAGATTCAACAGCATTTGTCGTATTCAATCAAATTGGTGATGCACCACTTTACTTTTTACCATTGCTTGTTGCTGTTTCAACAGCTAAAAAATTAAAAGTGAATGAATTAGTTGCAGCATCAGCAGTTGGTGTATTGTTATTACCTGCTGTGACAAAATTATTAACAGAGGGATTAGTATTATTTGGTTTATCTGTACAAAATATTGCATATGCGTATCAAGTATTTCCTGCTATTTTAACAGTTTTATTATATGCTGTATTAGAAAAACAGTTAACAAAATATACACCAAAACCAATTCGTATTTTCTTTGTACCAATGATGTCATTGGCGATTACAGTACCAATTACATTGTTTATTTTAGGACCGCTAGGATTTAATTTCGGTCAATTATTCTCAACTGTTATTTTATTCTTATTCCGTCATTTAGGGTGGGTAGCAACAGCTTTACTTGCATCTGTTTTACCATTTATGGTTGCTACAGGAATGCATAAAGCAATGTTACCTTATGCTATTGCAACAATGGGTGAGTTGCATAAAGAAATTTTGTACTTACCTGCATCATTAGCACATAATATTTCAGAATCAGGTGCATCTTTTGCAGTTGCTTTAAAAACAAAAGATGAAAAATTACGTGCAACGGCTATGTCATCAGGTATTTCAGCATTATTTGGGATTACAGAACCTGCATTATACGGGGTAACATTACAACATAAAGCTGTTTTGTATAGTGTTGTGTTAAGTTCATTGATTAGTGGAGCGTTTATTGGGATTGTTGCTGTGGAGGCTTTTGCATTAGTTGGACCAGGTCTAGCATCTATGACGATGTTTACAAACCCTGCAAATCCAATGAATTTAGTGTGGGCATTTGTTGGTTTTGTATTGGCATTTGTCATTGCGTTTGTGGCAACATTCATTCAATATAAAGAACAAGAAAAAGACACGACTATTCGTTATATTAGTCCAGTTGAAGGAAATATTGTTCCATTAGAACAAGTTAATGATGATGTGTTTTCGTCTAAATTAGTTGGGGAAGGTATTGCCATTGAACCAACATCAGATGGTGTGCTTGTATCACCTTTTACAGGAACAGTTGAGGTGGTTTATGAAACTGGACATGCGGTAATGTTAAAAGATACATTAGGTGCAGAAGTATTATTTCATATTGGAATTGACACGGTAAAATTAAATGGTATGTATTTCACAAAACATGTGGAGAATGGTGCTATTGTAAATAAAGGTGATGTGTTAGTAACATTTGATGTTGAAAAAATTAAACAAGAAGGTTATGATCCAACTGTTATGATGATTGTAACAAATCACCAGCACTATAACATACATTTATCAGCACAAACACATACAACAACAAAAGATATATTACTCACGATTGATAAGAAAGGAGAATAAGATGACAGTTTTACCAGAAGGATTTTTATGGGGTGGTGCCATTGCAGCCAATCAAGCAGAAGGTGCTTGGAATGTAGACGGTAAAGGATTATCCGTTGCCGATATTGCGATGTATCGTCCTGATTTAGATGTAAAAAATTATAAAGGACACATGACTGTCACAACAGAAAGTGTGTTAAAAGCTGCAAAAGATACGAGCGATAAATGGTATCCCAAACGTCGTGGTATTGATTTTTATCATCATGTTGATGAAGATTTAGAATTATTTGCAGAAATGGGTTTTAAAGCATTACGTGTGTCGATTGCATGGAGTCGCTTATTCCCAACAGGAAAAGAATTAACTCCGAATCAAAAAGGTATTGCATTTTATAAAAAAATGTTTCATAAAATGAATGAATTAGGTATTGAACCGATTGTAACATTGTCACATTATGAAATGCCATTGCATTTGAGTTTAAATGGTAATGGTTGGGTAGACAGAGTGGTGATTGATGATTTTCTACGTTTTTGTCAAGTGTGCTTTACCGAGTTTAATACAGTGCAGTACTGGCTAAGTTTTAATGAAGTTGATAGCATTTTAAGACATCCTTTCACAACGGCTGGTATTATTCCAGATCAATGCCCTGAAAATCAAGAAGAAGCAGTCATTTATCAAGCATTACATCATCAGTTTGTGGCGTCTGCTAAAGCAACAAAATTATTAAAAGAGATAATTCCAAATGCTAAAATGGGCTGTATGTTAACAAAATTAACAACGTATCCATTAACATGTAAACCAGAAGATGTTGAATTAACGCTGAAAAAAAATTTACAAAATTATTTTTATACCGATGTGCAAGTGTTTGGTGAGTATCCAAGACTAACACTAAATGCTTTAGAAAAAAAAGGTATTGTGTTATCATTTGAACCTGATGATTTAGCATTATTAAAAGCATATCCAGTTGATTTTGTGTCATTTAGTTATTACATGTCTATGACAGAATCAACCGATCCAAATGCTCCAAGAACACCCGGAAATACGGTTCTAGGAGTGAAAAATCCTTATTTACCAGCGACTGACTGGGGTTGGCAAATTGATCCCAAAGGATTAAAGATTTCATTACTTGAATTATATGACCGTTATAGAAAACCATTGATGATTGTAGAAAATGGAATGGGTGCAAAAGACGTCTTAGAAGAGGACGGTTCAATCCATGATCCGTATCGTGTCGCATATTTTAAAGCACATTTTGAACAAATGAAAGAAGCAGTCGATGAAGGTGTAGAGTTATTAGGATATACAAGCTGGGGTGCTATTGATATTGTTAGTGCTGGTACATCACAAATGAGTAAACGTTATGGTTTTATTTATGTAGATATTGATGATGAAGGTAATGGTACCTATAAACGTTATAAAAAAGATTCATTTTATTGGTATAAAAAAGTAATCGCATCAAATGGAGAAGATTTAGGCGATTAAAAAGTAGGAGGTGGCGTATGTCGGTTATTAAAAAAGTGCTTAATTCCAGTGTTGTTTTAGTTGATGATAAAGGCAAAGAAATGATTGCGCTTGGAAAAGGCATTGGTTATGGAAAAAAGCCGGGAGAAGTATTGGAAAAAAATCAAATTAGTCAATTATTTTTTCCAGTTGAGACACCTCAAGCACGACAACTATTTTACCTCATTGAAAATATTCCAAGTCAATATTTTGATATGACAAACGATATTTTATCTTTTTCAGAGCAATTATTAGACGAAACAGTTTCTCCGTTATTGTATTTATCGTTAACAGACCATATTCATTTTGCGATTGAGCGTCATCAACAAGGTATTGTTTTGAGTAATAAAGTGTTTTGGGAAGTGAAGTTATACTATCCTCAAGAATTTAAAATTGGGCAATATGCTATTGGATTAATTGAGAACGTTTTTCAAGAAACATTGCCAGAGGAAGAAGCTGCTAATATCGCATTTCATTTTATCAATGCGCGTCAAGCAGGAGATGAGAAAAATGCACAAAAAAGTGTCAAAATGATTGGAAATATTGTTAATTTAGTCAAGTATACACTTGGAAAGTCTTTAAAAGAGGATTCCATTCACTATAAACGTTTTATCGTCCACATTCGCTTTTTTGTAGAACGTTTTTTATCCCATGAAATGATAAATGATGATAATATGTTATTGTTTCAACAAGTATCTGAAAATTACCCAAAAGCAATGGAAGATGCTAAAAAAATTCAACAATTTATTTATCAACACTATGGTAGTAAAATATCAGTTGATGAAGTAACGTATTTAGCCATTCATATTAATCGTTTATTGAAAGATGCCGAATGAATTAATAGTCGTCATATCGAAGTGGAGCAACAAGTTGATGTTGCTCCACTTCTGTATTTCTATGACATAGATAAAAATAGAGAACATCGCATTTTATATTCGTCATATTTTTCTACAATTTATTTATATAAACTTTTAGATTGAGAAAAAGAGCATGTTCAGTTCACTTTTTGCACGGGGTACAAACAAAAGATGAACCCAATTTGTATTGAAGCACTGAAACCGTAACCATATAATAGAATTAAGGAATGGAGGTGAGGACATGTTAAAAGATGTACTAAGAGAAACACATATTCAATTAGATGTTGAAGCCGACAATTTTGAAGATGCGATTTTACTATCGGTTGCCCCATTATTAAAAAATGGGTTTGTTTCTCAAGAGTATGTGGATAACATTATTCGTATTTATAAGGAAACAGGCCCTTACATTGTGATTACGAAACATGTAGCACTACCTCATGCACCAAGTCAGTGTGGAGCATTGAAATTAGGGATGGGGCTAACACGATTAAAAACACCTGTTGTATCAGGAAATCAAGCCAATGATCCAGTAAAATATTTATTTTCACTAAGTGCACCGGATAGTAATAGTCACTTAGAAGTATTAGCAGAATTGGTTTCTTATTTGAGCAATGATACATTTCTTTCTCAAGTGGAACTTGCAAAAGAACCAAAAGATATTATGGCATTATTTTTAAATAACAATTAGGAGGTATTATTATGGCAAAAGCATTAGTTGCTTGTAGAGCAGGAGTAGGATCAAGTTTGATGTTAAAAATCAAAGTACTTGAAGTTGTGAAAGAAGAAGGATTTGATTTACAAATTGAACATTCTTCTTTAGATGGTGTACCAGGTTTTGACGGTGAATTATTGATTACATTACCAGATGTGGCACAAGAATTAACTGAAAAAGGTGTACCACAAAAAGTAGTAGGTATTACAAATATTGTAGATAAAAAAGAAATTAAAGAAAAACTAGAAAAAGCATTAAGCGAATTATAAATCATATTAAGAGAGGGAGAGAGTTATGAATATTTTGATTAGTCTATTAAGTACACCGGCTATTTTATTAGGACTGGTTGCATTTGTTGGTTTACTTGCACAGAAAAAAGGCGGTGTTGAAATTTTAACAGGTACCTTTAAAACGATTATCGGCTTTTTAGTATTTAGTGCCGGAGGATCTATCATCACAGGTGCTCTACAAAAATTTAATACATTATTCCAAACAGGATTTAACATTCAAGGTGTTATCGCTTCTCCAGAAGCAGCAACAGCTTTAGCGCAAAAAGAGTTTGCATTAGTAACATCTTCTACACTTATTTTAGGTTTTGTGATGAACTTAGTATTTGCACGTATCACACCATTTAAAAACATTTTCTTCACAACAGGACACAGTTTATTCTTTGCATGTGTATTGTCACTGATTTTTAAAGCACATGGATTTGATGATGTCTTGGCAATTGTTTTAGGTGGAACATTACTAGGATTTATGTCTGCTTTCTTACCAGCGTTATGTCAACCATTTATGCGTAAAATCACGGGAAGTGATGCAACAGCAATCGGGCACTTTAACATGTTTGGCTATGCTTTATCAGGTTATATCGGTAAATTCTTCAGTAAATATGAATCTGAAAGTACAGAAACTATTAAATTCCCTAAATGGTTATCATTCTTTAAAGATTTCTTAATGGGTGTATCTGTTATTATGCTTGTTTTATTCTATGTTGCAACTTTTGCTGCAGGAGAAACAGCAACAAAAGCATTAGCTGGTAGTCAACATTGGTTAGTATTCCCACTTATCCAAGCCTTTACATTTACAGCAGGTATGTCAATTTTAATGACTGGTGTAAGAATGTTCTTAGGTGAAATTACAGCGGCGTTTGTGTCTATTTCAGAAAAATTCATTCCAAATTCAAGACCTGCATTAGACGTACCAACAGTATTCCCATTTGCACCAACAGCAGTTATTGTTGGTTTCCTTTCAAGCTATGCGGCAGGATTGTTAGCTGTGTTTATTATGATTTTATTTAAATTCCCAATCGTAATTATTCCAGCAGCACATATTTGCTTCTTCTCAGGAGGAACGGCGGCAGTCTTTGGTAACTCAACAGGTGGTTGGAGAGGTGCGATTGCAGGCTCATTCGTGGCAGGATTATTATTAGCATTCCTACCAGTTGTCTTATTCCCACTATACGGTCAATTAGGCATACAAGGTTCAACATTCCCAAATATTGACTACAATGTGACTGGTATTTTATTAGACGGTATTTTAAGTATCTTTAAATAATATATGCAAAACTCAGTGGGATTTATTCGCTGAGTTTTGTTTTTTAGGAGGTTTTACAATGACATTAGGTGGACTGATTACGGCAATGGTAACACCATTTGATAAAGATAATACAATAAATTGGCAAGCAACTGAAAAGTTAATTGACCATTTAATAAGCAAACAAGTATCGGGTTTATTTATTTTAGGAACAAATGGTGAATTTCACGTCATGACAAAAGAGGAAAAATTAGACTTTGCAAAATATGTTGTGTCATATACAAATAAACGTGTACCTGTTTATGTAGGTGTTGGTGGTAATGATACAAACGAAGTTATTTCTTTAGCAAAAGACATGGAAAGTATTGGAGCAGATGCTTTATCGGTGATTGCCCCTTATTTTGTGAAATTAAAAGAAGAAGAATTGTATGAGCATTTTAAAGCCATTGCCACAAATGTGACAATTCCAGTTATTTTATACAATATGCCCGGATTAACAGGTAATCCACTAAGTCCTACACTTGTAAAAAAACTAGCTGATATCACAAATATAATTGGGATTAAAGATAGTAGTGGAAACATTGACAATATAAAAGCTTATATTGATGAAACAAAAGAAAAAGATTTTAAAGTATTATCGGGTTCCGATTCTCTTATTTTAAATGCATTAAAGCTAGGCGCTGCCGGAGCTGTTGCTGCTACCTCTAATGTGTTAACAGATATAGATGTCGCCATTGTTCGTGAATATCAAGCAGGTAATCTTGAAAAAGCGCAAGACTACCAAAATAGTATCGAAGAATTTAGACGTATCTTAAAATATGGTTCCATTCCATCTGTTTTAAAGTATGCCTTGACGTATGTTGGTCATGATGTTGGAGAGGCTAGACGACCAGTTCTACCAGTTTTAGATGAGTATCAGCAAGATATTAAAGACGTTTTGGACAGCTATTTCAAGGAGGAAAACTAAGATGACAAAATTAGAAACATTAAATCGCTTATATCAAACAGCTATTATGGCTATTGTACGTATTGATACGATTCAAAGAGGATTTGAAATTGTAGATGGCTGTTTAGCCGGTGGTGTCGATTGCATGGAAATTAGTTTTACTAATAGTCGTGCACCGGAATTTATTAGAGCGATTCAAGAAAAATATCAAGATAAAATGCTTGTAGGTGCAGGGACAGTTTTAGACAGTGAAACTGCACGTATTGCGATTTTAGCCGGTGCAAAATTTATTATTTCACCTAATTTTAGTAAAGATGTAGCTAAATTATGTAATAGATATCAAGTGCCTTATATGCCAGGATGTACGTCTTATACCGAAGTCATTGAAGCATTAGAATATGGAGCGTCTATGATAAAAGCATTCCCTATTTCTAACTATTATGGTGCAAGTTTAGGAAAAGTGTTTAAAACACCATTACCATATTTACCAATCTTATCATCTGGTGGTGCAACACCTGAAAATATTGGAGAATGGTTGAAAAACGGTATTCAAGTTGTTGGGGTAGGTAGCTTATTAACTACAGGTACCGTAGAAAATATTCGTGAAAATGCAGCACGTTTTGTTGAAGGAGTGACCTTGTTTAGAAACAACTAGAAAATGAGGAGTAGATATGTTAGATAAAAAAGCAACACTCGTTTTGAATAGTATTTTAAAAAATAAAGAAACAGATATCAATCGTATTGAAAGAGAAACGAAATTAACCTTACGTCAAATTGATTATTCTTTAAACAAAATAAATGAATTGCTTGTCGATTATAAATTGATGCCACTTCGTATGAATAGTACACTCATTAGGCTAACAACAGCTCAATTCAGTTTTTTAAGACAATATCCGTCTAGTTCAGATTATTTAACATCATATATTTTAGATAGTGAAGAAAGACGATACTTTATTTTTTTAATATTAGTATCTCAATATTCAGATTATATTGCTGTCAATGATTTTATTGATTTATTAAAAATTTCAAAAACAACATTGATGAATGATTTAAAACAATTAGAGCATGAATTATTAAACTATCGTATCAACCTTTTATATTCTAGAAAAGATGGTTATTATCTATCGGGAGAAGAGTTTGATATACGACGATTTTTAATCCGTCAAATTATGATTGATTTTTCAGAGCATCATGATATTATTTACTCTATTTTTTTTAAACGTTATTTAAAAGAAAATATTGATGAACATGTGCAGGAAATCAAAGAAAAAATTACAGTGATTAGTCAAGAACATCGTATTACATTTGTAGAAAATCGTTTAAATGAATTTGCATATTTTCTACTTATTTTAAAATATCGTATGAAAAAAACAATTCCATTTCAATTTAAGCATTCTCTTGAAGAAGCAAAAGAATATCGTTTGGCAAAAGATATTTTAAGTACATTTGGTTTAGTAGAAAAGAATGAAGTGTTGTATTTAACAGCATGGTTACTCGGACAAACCGTAGGTAATATAGGAGAAACTTCCTTTGATAGAATGCTTATTTTAGATATAGTAGAACGCATTGTATTTCGTTTTGAATTATTGGCAGGTATACAATTTGATGATAAGTTTTCAGTTTTAAAACAGCTATATAGTCATATACGCCCTACTTATTATCGTATGCTTTTTAGATTACCGATTATCAATGGATTGATTCATGAAACAAAACAGCAATACAAAGAAATGTTTTTTATTGTGAAAGAAACGTTATCATCTATTGAATCAGTATTTGGTAGTTCAATTCCCGATGAAGAAATTGCTTTTTTAACCATGCATTTTTCAGCAATGATACAAAATCATTCTAATATCACGATGACACATAAAACAACAGCAATTGTTGTCTGTCCAAATGGTATTGGTAGTTCGGCTATTATTTATACTGAATTGAAAAATATTTTTTCGGATATGACTTTTATTGGTCCAGTTGATTATGACACATACTTTAAACTAGATACAAATACCTACGATATTGTGTTTTCAACAATTCCAAACTATAAATTACTTGAAACATCAAAACCAGTGTTTGTCGTAAATCCTATTATGAGTGTCGATGAAAAATATGATATTATTCGTCAAGTTTATTCAGAAATTGGAAATAAACATTTTAGATTGCCAGGTGTTGAAACAGTGATGAACATTGTTGAAAAATATGCAACTGTTCATAATGCGAAAGCACTAAGAAGAGATTTATTTAAATATTTTTCAAACAATCAAATGTCTTTTGAAACAAAACATGTTTTACGATTATCCGATGTCATAAAACAACAGTATATTCAATTAAACTGTCCTGCAACAACTATACAAGAAGCTATTGAGTATGCAGCACAACCATTGCTTGATGACGGTGTGATTGAAAAACGATATGTGGAACATATTTTAAAGCATATAGAAGAAAGGCAAGATGCGATGCTTATTTCACCAGGGATTTCAATGCCACATACAAAACCTGAAAATGGCTCACATGATGTTGCAATATCCTTTGTGAAACTACAAGAACCGATTATGTTTCAAAGACAAAAAGAACCTATTTCATGCCTGTTTTTCTTAAGTGCCATTGATCATAAAAAGCACATTCATGTCATGGCAGATTTAGTAAAACTTTTATCAGATACAGATTTATTTCAAGAAAAATTAAAACAAATCAATGATTGTAACTCATTTTTAGAATTATTAACATTAAATGAATTGGAGAAAATAGGGTATGAATAAATTAGACTTATTAAAAACAAGTTTAAAAATGGAAAGTGAAGGACTATTAAAAACAGCAAATCGCTTAAATGAACAAACATTAGAAATTGTCGATATTGTTGATTCTTGCCAAGGTAAAATTGTATTCACTGGGGTTGGGAAATCCGGACACGTTGGTAAAAAACTTGCAGCAACTTTTTCTAGTGTTGGTATACCTGCTATCTTTGTACATAGCACTGAAGCATTTCATGGCGATTTTGGTATGATACAAACACAAGATATTGTATTTTTGCTATCTAATAGTGGAAGTACACAAGAAGTATTAAGTATGTTACCAACATTAAGAAAAATCGGTTGTATCACGATTGCTTTTACATCAAAAGACCAATCTAGTTTAGCTGATATGTGTGATTATACATTACACTATACGTATGAAAAAGAAGCTGATGTTTTAGGATTAGCCCCAACGACAAGTTCAACAACGATGCTTGCTTTAGGTGACAGCATTGCTGTGGTTGTATCGGCTAGCCGTCAATTTACAAAAGATGATTTTCATTTATTCCACCCCGGTGGTGCCTTAGGGAAACAGTTAGAAAAATAAACTAAAAGAGTGCATTCTTGAGATGCCAATCTCAATCAGATAGGTAATAAGATTATAAAATGACTATATTTCTTGTGAAGTATAGTCATTTTTTTGTTGGTTTAAATGCTTAAAGCAGTCGAATGAGGAGAAAAATCGTTCGAATATGACTTTATATAATAAAATTACTCTGTATAAGTAAAAATATAGAAAATAGTATTTATTAAAAATAATAACTGAAAGAAATACTATTATTTTGAATATAGTATTTATAAACAGAATGAAATGTATAAAAAACATATTTTAGCTATATTAGATATAAAAAAGATGATACCTGTACCAGAAAATTGTTATGAAAAATTGGACTTTAAGATGATTCAAGATAAATCCTATTATCATTTAATAAAAAAAGAGTATATTTTGTTTGAAAAGGAAATAAATGATTTATGGTAAGGCAGAAAAACTGTATTTAATGTAGAAAAGTAAGCGAAAAGCTTTCTAACTTATTGCCATTTTTTACATTAGAGAAAGCCATACAAGACTTTCAGCATGATAATCAAGGTATATAAAATATTTTTATATGTTACAAAGAAATGCTCTGATATTGCATATACTAATAATAGAACAAAAAAGAAAAGAGGAAGAATATGCAACAAATCAGTTTAAAACCACAAGAATTAAAAGAACAAGCACGTATTTATGTTCAAGCTAAAGAGGAAATTGAACAATCTATTCAAAGAGTAAATCATATGAATACATCTATTTCACAAGAATGGAAAGGGCAAGCTTTTCAAGCTTATTTGGAACAATACCAGCAATTATATCAACATGTTCAGAAATTTGAACAATTATTGGAAGATATTTTTCAACAATTAAATAGATATGCTACTCTTGTTGAACAGCGTGATAGAGAAGATGCACAGTCCTTTGGGATTTAGTAATAGGTGTATTTATGATTGGTATTACATTAGTAAAAGACAATAAAGAAATTGATCTACTCGTTCCAAGTAAAGTGACCATGCATCAATTAAAAGAACTTATTTATAATATGTTTGAGCATCATGGTATTGCACTGAAATATCCTTTTCAACTCGTTGTAAAAAATAAATGTATACATATTGGAGAATATGATGTATTAGAAGATTATGGTATTGCAACGGGAGATAAATTTGAAATGATTATTGATGATACGCATGACAGGAAATAGTCAGTCTTTGTTATGTCAAGAGTTTGGGGACAAATTGACAGTTAGCTTAAATAAAAGTCAATATACGTGTGAGCATTTATCTATTATTAAATTATATTATACTATTGTAATAAAAGAAGAGATGCTTATTTGTGAATATGATATTAAAGGTAGAGGATTTTCTTTAGAATCGTATAGAAATAATAAATTAAGTTATTTAGAAAAAATATGTATTGCTAAAAATATTGTCACCTACATCAAACAAATGGATATGTATACAGTACCTTATATTCATCCTAAAAACATTTATATTGCTGATGATATAACTATTCATATATGCCATGTTGGCATGCCTCATCTTGTCTATCCATATAAAGATTACCCAATGATGCAATATGGCAAAGCGATTTTATTATGGCTATTACATCCTAAATATTCTTTTGAACAATTACAATACGGGCAGTTTACACTTTCTGATACTTTTTCAAATCATTTACATCAAATAGAATCAATAGAGCAACTTGACACATATTTACAAGCAGAATATCAAAAAGAAATAAAGAAACAAAGAAAACAAAAAAAGTATGTTTCAAAGTATCTTTATGTTTTTTATAAAGTAGGATTTTTAGTTATGTCGGTTATTTTTGGGATGAATATTATGACAAAACCAATTTATGATACTATAGAATATCAATTACAAACGGCTTTTTTGAAAGGAGATTATGACTTTATCCAAGAGCAGTTAAAAGGAGAAAGTTTAGATAATTTATCACAAATCAAACGCTATTTATTAGCTTATGCAAGTATACAGCGACAAGATAGTAAATATATTCAAAAAATAGATGCATTAAAGACAATTTCTTTATCGTCATCATCACATGTATTAAATTTTTGGATTTATTTAGGAAAAAAAGATTATCAACAGGCACTTGAAGTGGCCAAAATAAATCAAGATAAACAAATGTTACTTTTAGCTTACTTACATCTATATGATACAACAAAAAAGACAGTTGAACTATCCGATACGCAAGAGCAATTATTAACGGAGTATAAAAAAGAAATTGACTATTTGTATCATGAATTGGATAAAAAAGAGGGTAAAAATGAGTAGTCATTCTTATTATGAAGTATATATATTTGATATATTATTAACAAAATTATCCATTCACAGACAAAATCCTATGATAAAACATGATGGTATTGTGTTTAGTTTAGTGAATAATAAGCTAATGATTGACGGAGAATATGTGGGTATAGGATTACATACAATAAAGCAATATTCATTGTTAGTCATAAAAAGTGAGAATGTTCATGATTTCTATTTTACATTGAGATCTGATATTGTTTTAACAATCGGAAAAGATGATTATAATGTTATAAAAATAGAAGAAGATATACACATACTTATCAATAACACACATGTGTGTATAGTGACACAAAATGATGTTCTCTATTATCAAAATAAATTGGTACAAGAAAATATGTATCCGATAATGGATAATATGCAGATGATGACAAAAAGTTTTCGATTAGAAAAGACAAATAATCAATGGCATATCATTCTCTTTTCCAATAAAGTTGTATGTCGTGATGATGCGATTTATAGACAACCACATATCTCATATAAACAGTCTGATTTTCCAAAATATTATCGGCATGTAAACATACATTTTGATAAACCACATCAGCGTTTTGTATTAAAATCAAAAGATAGTAAAAAAAGTAAACAATTAAGTCATGCTAAATCTTTTATCATTCCTTTTCTCACAACAATAAGTACTAGTTTATTTGGAAATGTATCTATTGTTTTAGTTGGTTTGTTTCTTAACATGTTGATATTGATAAGCCAATATGTATATAACAGATATAAAAATAAAAAATATATTGAACAAGAAAATAAAAATAGGGAAAAAGACTTCATGTATGCAGCATCTTGTATTGCTCAATCTTATCAAAAAGAACGAGAGATACTACAACAGAATTTTCCATCTCCAAGTGAACTAGTGCGATTGATGTCTGTATATGATACACGAATTTATGAAAGAGCTTATTATCATGACTATTTTTTAACTGTATCTTTAGGATTAGGAAGTGTTTCATCTAAACTGTCTATTGATATACAAAATGATGAGGATAAATTATTAAAAAAGCAATTTAGTAGACATGAACGTAGTCCTATTCCACTTTCGTTAAAAGAAAGTTACGTTGGTGTTGTCGGTACACATCAAAACATGATGTGTTTTTTAGAACATATATTGATACAATTAGCTTTTTTCCATTCATATTTAGATGTGCAATTTGTCTGTCTTATATCAAAAGATGAATATAATAAAATATGGAGAAAATGGCGGTTTTTAAAGCATTTTTATATAAATGATTGTTGTATGAGAGGACTATGGTATCAAGAAGAACACAGACAAAAAGGATTAGATGCATTATATAATGTATTGTTAAAACGGAAAGATAAACTAAAAAAAGGGTATGTGTTTTTACCACATTATCTATTCATTGTAACAGACTATAAATATATAATAGAACATCCTATCTATCATTTATTAGAGAAATATCCCAATCAACTAGGTATGTCTGTCATATTTATAAGTATTTCAAAATTGATGCTTCCACATATTGTAAAAGAAACAATCTTATTACACACTGAAGAAAAAGGACAAGTGCTGTCTGCTCAGTATGACTTTCATTTTTTTCTATATCCACCGACTCAACATATTGAAAATGGAATTAGATGTTTGGCAAATTTGATACATATTGATACGAAGAAACCGATGATGTCTACTTCTTTAAACTTTTTAGAGCAGTATCAAATATCGCAAGTATCCGAACTATCGATTTTACATCGCTGGCAAACAGCAAAAAGCTATCAATCTTTAAAAGTAATCATTGGCATCTCAGATAAAAATAATCGGGTTTATTGGGATTTACACGAATCAGAGCACGGTGCTCATGCCTTAATTGCAGGAATGACCGGTTCAGGAAAATCTCAATTTCTTATAACGTATTTATTAAGTCTTGCAGTTTCTTACTCACCAGAAGATATTTCGATGTTTATTATTGATTGGAAAGGTGGAGAAATTGTCTATGCGTTAGAAAAATTACCTCATATTGTTGGAGTAGTAACAAATTTAGATGAAAATCATGTATTACGTGCAATTCAAAGTTTAAAAGCAGAGATAAAGAAAAGGCAAGAAGCATTTGTTTATTATAGAGTATTTAATCTTAATGAGTATATCAAACGATATAAGGCACATAAACAATGTACATCTATATCTACAATGGAGCCACTTCCACATCTGTTTTTAATTTGTGATGAATTTGCCGAATTAAAAACATACGCTCCAGAATTTTTAATAGAATTAACATCAATCGCAAGGATTGGACGTTCTTTAGGCATTCATTTAATATTAGCTACACAAAAACCAAGTGGTATTATTAATGAACAAATGGAAAGTAATATTCAATCAAAAATTGTGTTAAAAGTAAATAGTGAGCAAGACTCTAATGAATTATTAAAAACACCAGATGCTGCTCATATTACAACGAGAGGAAGAGGATACTTAAAAATTGGACAAAAGAATCAGATACTTTTTCAAAGTGGGTATACAGGTTGTTCAAATATGACAAAACAAGATATAGCTCTTACGATTTATAAAATAGATGATTTAGGGCAATCAATAAATGTATTGCCAACCGTACAGACAGCAAAAGCAATGACTCAATTAGAAGCAATCATTTCAGAAATAGTATATGTACATAAAATGAGTTCTTTTAAAAAAGTACAAAAGGTACTTATACCACCTTTAGAAGAAAGCATCCTTATGCCGATTTTACAACATCATACTATGCCAGATATGTGTGCACCATTAGGTATTATTGATTTACCATTTTATCAAAAGCAAGAAATATATTTTTTTAATGTATGGCAGCAGTCCCATACTATTGTTTTTGGAAGTAAAGGATATGGTAAAACAAGTACAATTTTGACAATGATATTATCTTTGACAATGTATCATTCTCCAGAATGGTTGTACATATACATGGTAGATTTTGATTATCATCACTTATCTGCCTTTTTAGATTTACCACATGTATTAGAGTATGTATCTTACGATGAACAAGAAAAATTAAATCAGATGATACAACATATATATAGTATATTTACACAACGGAAAAAGATGAAACATATGAAAAAACATCCGACTATTTTAATATTTATAGATGATTATGATAGTTCTATGAGTTGTGAAAAATTAGAAGAGTGTTTATATCAAGTGATAAAAGAGGGAGCAGCGTTTTCCATATATGTTATCATGACTGTAAGTACAATGAGCAATGTGCGTATGGCTTTATTAAATATGTTTCGTACAAAAATAGTATTGCATTTAAATGAAAAACAAGATGCTTTATATTTGCTTGGGAAATCTACTCTAATATCAAAAGCTATTAAAGGACGAGGATATATTATTCAAGAAGAACCGATATTGTGTCAAATATATACAGTCGAAAATATATGTGAACGTATAGAGTATATTTATCAATATTGGTGTAAACATCATATAACTAAAAAATTAGAAAGTGTATATCAACATTAGTAAAAAGGCTTGAAATCAATGTTTTCAAGCCTTTTTGAGTATTGTTAAATAAATAGTGACTAATCATGATCAATCTCAAGAACTTTTAATGTTGCGTTATCAACTTTAACTTCTTTTTTCTGGTTGGCACTATATAGTTCTATTTCCCAATAAGTAATGCCTACTTCTTGATTCAGACTGATTTTTGTGACAGTATCTACTGCTAATGTTTGTTTCACAGCATTCAAAACATTTGTGATGCTAGATAAAGAACTTGTGTTGATTGCTTCTTTTTGACGTTCAACACCATTTCTTTCATCACTGTCTAACATCTCTTCCTTTAAAATGACTTTATCTTTTGTTTGTGTATTTACTTGAACGGTTTTTTCTGAATCATTACCAATTAAGTCTACTTCAAATAAAGGAGTAGGGACATTTAATGTTAAACTGATACTTTCAATGTCAAAATCAGGAAAATCTTTTTTTACTAATGCTACAATTTCATTGATGTCATAATCAACTGTTGATGATGTTTGTGTAGAAGATTGTTTCATTATTGTCTGCTGCGCAGTTGTTTGTTGTGTTGTCGTTGTTGTGACAGAATGTGATATATTTTGTTGTGATTGATTTGAGCAAGCACACAAAATAAAAGTAGATAAAAATATCACTGTTTTTGAAAAATTTTTCTGCATAAAAATTACCTCCATTTTTATATCATTTAGAGATTATAGGAGATAGATTTTCATAAGTCAAATTTTTTAGAGCTTTTCAGAAGTATTCTTTGCAAGTCTTTTTATTGCTTGATATAATAGTTTTATATGAATTTTTCATGAGCCTTGGATAAAGGAGTTTTATATGTCTAAAAAAATAGTATTTATGGGAACACCTGAATTTTCTGTTCCCATTTTAAGAGCATTAGTTGAAAGTGAATATGAGGTTATTGGTGTTGTGACACAACCAGATAGATTGGTTGGTCGAAAAAAAGTATTAACTCCTTCTCCTGTAAAACGTGAAGCGTTGCTACATGGCATTGATGTGTATCAACCAGAGAAATTGGTTGGTTCGCAAGAGTTAGAAACACTTTTATCTTTAGATATTGATTTAATTGTCACAGCAGCTTACGGACAATTTTTACCGTCTGTTTTATTAAATCATCCAACATATCGTGCAATCAATGTACATGCTTCTTTGTTACCGAAATATAGAGGAGGAGCTCCTGTCCAATATGCCATTATGAATGGAGAAACACAAACGGGTGTAAGTATTATGTATATGGAACCAAAAATGGATGCTGGAGATATATTAAATCAAAAAGCTATTGATATTTTAGAAACAGACACTGTAGAAACGTTATTTGATTCATTAAGCTTATTAGGTAGAGAATTATTGCTCGAAACTTTACCATGTTTATTTGAAGATACTATACAACCAATCAAACAAGATGAGTCAAAAGTGATTTTTTCACCAAATATTTCAAGAGAACAAGAAAAAATAAATTGGCATCAAACTGCCACTGACATCAATCGTCAAGTTAGAGCTATGAACAGTTGGCCGGGTGCTTATACATTATTGCACGGTGAACGGTTTAAAATATGGGAGGCTATTCCTGTCCAAGAACAGACGAACGAGCCAGTTGGAACGATGATAAATATAACAGATACAGAAATTTTTGTCGCTTGTGGAGAGCACACAGTATTATCACTAAAAGTAGTACAACCGTCGGGGAAATCGAAAATGTCTATTGATGATTTTTGTCGTGGTAGTGGTGCTCGATTAGAAAAAGGAGATTGTTTTGAAAATTAAGCCAATCAAATTAACAAAAGCACAACGTAAAAAAACAGTACGCTATTTAGCCATGAAAATTTTAGTAGATGTCGAACAAAATCAAGCTTATGTCAATTTAAAGTTAGATGCTGTCTTAAAAGAAGTACCTTTATCTACAATAGATGCTAATTTATTAACAGAGATTGTTTACGGCGTCACACAAAGACGATTGACATTGGATTATCTACTAGAACCCTATGTAAAAAAAGCAATTCCTTTATGGTTACGAACAATTTTACGATTATCTACTTTTCAAATGATATTTCTCGATAAAATTCCTGCATATGCTATTTTGAATGAAGCGAGTGAAATTACAAAAATCAAAGCTGGGCAAAGTATTGTTAATTTTGTGAATGGTGTGTTGCGAAATATTGATAGAAATGGGAAAGAACGTTTATCTCATTTAATGATGCAACCAAGAACAAAAGAAGTTGTGTCACTACGTACGAGTTTGCCCATGTGGCTAGTGACGTATTTTGATACACTTTATGGTTTAGAAGAAACAGAAAAAATAGGATACTCATTACTCGAGAAACCTTATCTATCTGTTCGAGCATATGATGTAGATAAAGCAATAAATCAATTAAGTCAGACATTTATGTGTGAAAAAAGTCCATTGGCACCAAATGGTATACGTATACATTCGGGGCATGTTGCGCAAACATCTTTATTTTTACAAGGAGATATTACGATTCAAGATGAAAGTTCAATGCTTGTTGCATTGTGTGGAGCCTTGGAGGAAAGTGATAAAGTGTTAGATGCATGTGCGGCACCAGGTGGAAAAACAACACATATCGCTCATTTTTTAAATAAAGAAAAGGGTGGTATAGTCTATGCATTGGATTTATACGAACATAAAATCAAATTGATTGAAGAAAATGCAAAACGACTTCACGTAGATGATGTTGTGGAGGCTATGATAAAAGATGCTCGAGATGTGTCGTCTTTTTCAGATAATTATTTTGATAAGGTGTTTGTAGATGCTCCGTGCTCCGGTTTAGGATTGATGCGGCGTAAACCAGATATTAAATATAGTAAAGTGTTGGATACAATTTCCTCACTTTCTGCTATACAAGAGGATATTCTTGAAAGTGTCTTTCCTAAAGTTGCCGTTGGAGGACGTTTAATTTATAGTACGTGTACCTTGACTTTAGAAGAAAACGAAAAACGAATGGCACAATTTTTAAAAACACATACTAATTTTGAGAGAGTGCCATTATATGATTTAAAATTACCAAAAGAATGTTATACTGAATACGGAGAAATTAGTATATTACCACATGTGTTCGGCACAGATGGGTTTTATATTTGTTGTTTGAAACGTATAAAATAGAATGGAGGTGTACCAATGAAAATAGCTTTTCAAACAGATGTAGGTATGAAACGTGTCATAAATGAAGACGCCGTTGACGTTTTTCAAAATAAAGACGGTTTATATTTATGTGTTTTATGCGACGGTGTTGGGGGACATCAATCTGGAGAAGTTGCAAGCAAAACAGCTTTAACATATATGGGAGATATGTGGAAACAAGAAAAAGACATCACTATGGATACTATTTCCCATTGGTTAACATCACGAATAGAAGAAGTTAATGAGCTAATATTTAATCAAGCAAATCGTTTCTCAGATTTAAAAGGTATGTCAACAACGATTGTCTGTGCGATTATGATAGATGATAAATTGATTACAGCACATGTGGGAGATAGTCGTGTGTATGTTTATCGACACGGGGCTATTAAACAAGTAACGTATGATCATACACTTGTGAATGATTTGTTAGCTTTAGGTGGTTTAAATGAAGAAGAAGCTAAAAATCATCCGATGAAGCATGTCATTACAAGAGCTGTTGGTAATAAAAAAACAGTACAAATAGATGTTACAACAGTGACTTTGATAGATAATGACGGTATATTGATTTGTTCCGACGGATTAACAGACATGCTCTCAGATGAAGAAATTGCATCATCATTTAAAGAATATCCAGCAGTTGATGATCGTGTCAAAGGATTGATACAGAAAGCCAATGTCGCTGGAGGACGAGATAATATTAGTGTATTGATTATGAAATATGAAGAACAAAATGAAAGGAGAGGGTAATAATGGTAGCAGTTGGAGATGTTCTAAGTCAACGTTATAAACTTGAACGTTTTATTGGTAGCGGTGGTACGGCAACAGTCTATTTAGCGAAAGATTTAATTTTGGATAGACAAGTCGCTGTTAAAATTTTACGCTACGATTTTTATAATGATGAAAAAACATTAAAAAGATTTCAACGTGAAGCACGTGCAGTCAGTGAACTTGTTCATGAAAATATTGTAGAGTTATACGACGTAGACGATGATGGGCAAAATAGATATTTAGTTATGGAACATGTTGACGGAACTGATTTGAAGCAGTATATTCGTGAACATTATCCACTATCATTGGTTGAAGTTGTCAACATTATGACACAAGTCGTCAATGCTGTTTCTGTTGCGCATCATAAAGGGATTATTCACCGTGACTTAAAAACACAAAATATTTTAATCAGAAAAGACGGAGTGATTAAAATTACTGATTTTGGTATTGCGATCGGATTGAGTGATACAGCCGTTACACAAACTAATACTCTGGTAGGCTCTATTCATTACCTTTCACCTGAACAATCTAGAGGCGGCTCAGCTACGAATCAATCTGATATTTATGCTTTAGGGATTATTTTGTATGAATTGATTATGGGAGAAGTGCCATTTAATGGAGATTCAGCTGTATCTATTGCCATGAAACATTTCCAAAGTCCAATGCCGAGTATTGTTGAAAATGCTGTTCAAACAGTACCGCAAAGTTTAGAAAATGTTTTATTAAGAGCGACTACTAAAAATCCAAAATATCGTTATCCGTCATGTACGAGCATGTTACAAGATTTAAGAACCTGTCTAAAATTAAGTCGACAAAATGAAAAGAAATTTATAGAACCTAGCGGTAAACCAGTTGTGAAACAGCCTAGTAATGTGAGTGGCAATGTTGTCGTAAAACCTAAGACTCCCCCGTCCAAGCCAACATTTAAACCGCAAAAGAAAAAGAGTAAAAAAGGTTTTGTTTTGTTTGCGATGTTATTTGCTGCCTTGCTCGTTATTGGTGCAGGAACAATGTTTTTACTAGCCAATAGACCTAAAGATGTCCAAGTGCCAGAGGTTGTTGGAAAAACAGAAGTAGATGCTACTAAATTGTTAGCAGATATTGGGTTAATTGTTGAAAAAGTAGAAAAAGAAAAAAGTGATACTGTCAAAGAAGGTATGGCAATTAAGACAGATCCAAAAAGTAATACTGTGGTGAAACAAAATAGCAAAGTGATTTTATATGTGAGTTCAGGAGAAAATATGGAAACATTTGAGGACTACACGAATAAAGAATACAGTGCTATTTATACAGAACTGATAAAAAAAGGATATATCATTGAACGTAAAACAGAAGCGAGTGCAACGGTTAAAGCGGGATATATCATATCGCAAAGTATCCAAAGTGGTACGAAAGTGACACCAAAAGGAACCGTTGTTACTTTTACAGTAAGTTCGGGAGAAATTACTTTTGAAAATTATACTAACCAATTATTTGAAACAGTCAAAGGGAAATTGGTTTCTGAAGGATTTAATGTCACAAAAGAAGAGGTTCATAGTAATACAGTTAAAGAAGGCTATATTGTCGATCAGTCCATTACAGCTGGAACAAAAGTAAACCCAACACAAACGAGTGTGAAATTTTTTGTGAGTATTGGTAAAAAAGAAATTACAATGCCAAATCTATACGGCTCTAGTAAAGAATTTGTTGAAAATCAATTAAGTGACTTAGGTGTGACATATATTCTAAAACAAGAGTATTCTGAAAATCCAGTTGGTACTGTGATCCAACAATCTATTCCTGCAGGGTCAGTAATTAAAGAGGGTGTTGAAGTAACGATTACCATTTCAAGAGGAAAACAAAATCAAACAACGACAACTGAAACAACTACAGAAACGACGAGAAGAAGATACTAAAAATAAAAGGTAGTGAATGGTTATTCTCATTCACTACCTTTTTCTATCGTTGAAAAGACTATTAAATACATTGACTAGTACACTTTATTATAGAACTTGAAAATTTTGGATAAATATGGAAACGTATATAAATAAGATTGCAACAGAAAAAAAATGTGTTATACTATGTAGTGTAGTAAGAGTTATCATACTATTGCAAATTACATTTTTCACAATAGAAAGGTTGGATAAACAGATGAGTAAAATTGTTGTTGTCGGAGCAAACCATGCCGGTACAGCGTGTATCAATACAATCTTAGGAAATTATGGCGATCAAAATGAAGTTGTTGTATTTGACCAAAACTCAAATATTTCATTTTTAGGTTGCGGAATGGCTTTATGGATTGGGAAACAAATTGCAGGTCCAGAAGGATTATTCTATTCAGACAAACAAAAATTAGAAGCTGCTGGTGCAAAAGTTTATATGAATTCACCAGTTGAATCAATTGATTTTGATAAAAAAGAAGTTCACGTACTGATTAACGGTACTGAAAAACATGTTGAATCATACGAAAAATTGATTTTAGCAACAGGTTCACAACCAATTATTCCACCAATTAAAGGTGTTGAATTAGTACCAGGTACACGTGAATTTAAAGCAACTTTAGAAAACTTACAATTTGTTAAATTGTACCAAAACTCTGAAGAAGTGATTGAAAAATTAAAAAATAAAGACATCAAACGTGTTGCAGTTGTTGGTGCGGGTTATATTGGTGTAGAACTTGCTGAAGCATTTGAACGCTTAGGTAAAGAAGTTACTTTAGTAGATGTTGCTGAAACATGTTTAGGTGGATACTATGACAAAGATTTCACAGAATTGATGAGCCAAAACTTAAAAGATCACAATATTAAATTAGCATTTGGTCAAACAGTACAAGCTGTTGAAGGAAATGGTAAAGTTGAACGCTTAGTAACAGATAAAGAAACATTTGATGTTGATATGGTTATTTTAGCTGTTGGTTTCCGTCCAAATACAGCATTAGGAAATGGTCGATTAGAATTATTCAGAAATGGTGCATTCTTAGTTAACAAATCTCAAGAAACAAGCATGAAAGATGTTTATGCGATTGGTGACTGTGCAACAGTTTATGATAACTCAATTAACGATACAAGTTACATTGCATTAGCAACAAATGCTGTTCGTTCAGGTTTAGTTGCTGCACACAATGTAGCTGGTAAACATTTAGAATCAATTGGTGTACAAGGTTCAAACGGTATTTGTATTTATGATCTAAAAATGGTATCAACAGGTTTAACATTAGAAAAAGCAAAACGTGCTGGATATAATGCTGTTGTTACAGAATTTTCTGATTTGCAAAAACCAGAATTTATTGAACATGACAACTATGAAGTAAAAATCAAAATCGTTTACGACAAAGACACTCGTGTTGTCTTAGGTTGCCAAATGGCATCTAAAGAAGATATGTCAATGGGTATTCATATGTTCTCATTAGCTATTCAAGAAAAAGTAACAATTGAAAGATTAGCTTTATTAGACATCTTCTTCTTACCACACTTCAACAAACCTTATAACTATATTACAATGGCTGCTTTAACAGCTAAAGATTAGTTTATTTATCAAAAGGTATAGCCTTTTAGGTGTTGATAGCCTTCCGAAAGGAAGCTATCAACACCTTTTAAATTAGGCTCTATAATAAATCATGTTGGTGGATAGCTCCACCAACATGATTTATTTATAGACTAATAGATGTATCATTTTATGTATTATGATAAAAAGTTTATTTCGATTTATATCGTTTTCTTTTTCTTGAAAAATTTAAATGATATTAAAAGATCTAATTATATCAATGAAAATGAGTGTTTTTCGATAAATTATTTTCTTTCGTAAAACGTAATAAAGTCTATTTTTATATTGATATTCAAATCTTAATGATGTAGAATATAGTTGTAAATAGAAGTGTTTACGATTGTTTACTTTAAAGAAAGGATGATGAGTATCGTTTTAATATGAAGAAAGTTATTTGGAAAAGATTGATACAACTTGTTTTTGTGATGTTTGGCATATCTTTCATAACTTTTTCACTGATGAATGTCATTGCATCAGATCCTATTACAATGAAGTATGAAAACATGCAACAACAAGTAGATAAGTCAGTTATTGAAAAAGAGAAAGAAAAATTAGGTTTAAATAAATCTTTTTTAGAACAGTATATTAGTTGGTTATCGAATATTTCTAAAGGTGATTTAGGAATGTCTTATCGTTATCAAAAACCAGTATCAGACAAATTAAAGGAAACAATTCCGAATACGCTTGTATTAGTTTCAGCAACTACGTTTGTTTCTGCAATATCTAGTCTATTTTTGGGGATAGTATCTGCTATTTATGAAAGAAAATGGATAGATTATCTGATACGTTTTTTTTCGTTTTTGGGTGTTGCAATGCCTAGTTTTTGGGTAGCACTCATTTTGATTTATACATTTTCTGTATCCTTTCAATTATTACCTGTGTCAGGATATGGTACGTTTAGACATCTTATTTTGCCTATGTTGACCTTATCTATATGGATGATTGCTGTTTATACAAGGCAGATTCGCAATCAAATATTAGAAGAACATCAAAAAGATTATGTAAAAGGTTTGAAATCATTAGGTTTTTCTTATCGACATATTATGTTAAAAGAGATTTTACCCAATGCGTTATTACCAGTTCTAACAAATTTTGGGATGACCATTGGTGCTTTATTAGGTGGTACCGTCATTATTGAAACGATTTTTGGTTGGCAAGGCGTCGGTCGTTTAGTTATGGAAGCTATTAAAAATAGAGATTATCCAATTATTCAAGGCTATGTATTGTGGATGTCGATTATTTTTGTCAGTATCAATTTAATCGTTGATTTATTGTATCATGTATTAAATCCTCGTGTGCGATTGGAGGATATTTAATGTATATTAAAAGAGCCTTAAAGAATAAACAATTTATTATATGTATTAGTGGTATTATCTGTTTATTCGGTATTATTTGTTTAGCTCCATACATAGCACCTTATAGTCCATATGATTTGTTTTATGAACATATTTTACAATCGCCAAACACATCATTTTTAATGGGGACAGATCATTTAGGTAGAGATGTTTTTTCTCGTGTTTTGTATGGTGGGATGACGTCATTAGTGACAGCCATTGCGATTGTGTGTTTTGTTGCTGTAATAGGTATGTTACTAGGGGTTATATGTGCTTTATCATATAAATGGGTAGATACCGTTGTGATGCGATTATCTGATATGATTTTAGCATTTCCAAGTATGATTTTTACGATTGTGATTGTTAGTGTATTAGGAACAGGTACAGTCAATATTATTGTGGCAATTAGTGTGACGGGGTGGGTAGCTTATGCTCGTGTTGTACGTGCCATGATTTTATCTTTAAAACATGCTGAATTTATTGAAGAAGCTAAATTAGGAGGTGCCAAAACACCAAAATTGTTTTTCACCTACTTATTACCTAATATTATGCCGCATATACTTGTTTTATTAACACAAGATTTTAGTGAGAAATTACTCACTCTATCAAGTCTATCTTTATTAGGGTTAGGAGCACAACCTCCTCATCCAGAGTGGGGATATATGTTGAGTGAAGGAAAACCATATATTCAGCATGCACCGTGGCTATTAGTCTTTCCCGGATTAGCCATTTTTATAAGTGTAATTTTATTTAGTTTATTGGGAGATAGTTTAAGAGAAATTCTTGATCCAAAAGAAAATATAAAAGAAAAAAGGAAGAAAAAAATGTCATTGAAAAAATTTACATCTAAATGGAGTATCTTGATTGCTTTATTATTCGTTTTAGTAGGGTGTGGAACATCTAAAATGGAAGAAAAAGCCGAAACAAAAGAAGCAAAACATTTAACAGCAGCACTATATTGGTTTGGAGATGATTTAGATCCAGCAAATGGATGGAATGCGTGGACTTTATCTCGTATTGGTGCAGCAGAAACATTAGTGACAGTCAATGAACACATGAAATTTGAGCCACAACTAGCAGATAAATGGGAAGTTGTGAATGAGAAAACTTGGAAATTTCACATTCGACAAGGTGTTAAATTTAGTAATGGAAAAGTAATGACACCAGAAGATGTGAAGAAAAGTATTGAACGTGTTATTTCAAAAGATGAGCGTGCAAAAAGTAATGCCAAATTAGATAAGATTGAAGTTGACGGAGAATATGTACTTTATCATACAACAGAGCCTTATGGTTCATTGTTAGCAAACTTAACAGAGCCATTGTTTACGATTATTGATACATCTCAACCAGAAGAAAGCATCGCAACAAAACCAGTGACAACTGGACCTTATGCTGTTAAAGAATTGAAAAAAGAAGAACAAATTGAATTAGTTGCGAATGAACATTATTGGAATGGTAAACCGGGATTAGATACATTAACTGTTCGTAATATTGAAGATGACGATACACGTTTATTAGCATTACAATCAGGAGATGTTCAAATTGCTCAAAAAATAAGTGGCGTTGGTTTGGAACAATTATCTAAAAATGCTGACTTCCAAATTTTAGAAGTTCCGTCATTACGCGTTTATTATATGGCATTAAATCATAAAAATGCGTTTTTAAAAGATAAAGAGATTCGACAAGCAATGGCGTATGCGATTGATAGAGAAAAATTAGCCAAAATTGTACGCGGAGAAGCTGTTGGAGCAGCTTTCCCACGAAGCGCAGGTTATGGATACGATAAAATTGATAAACAATCGTATGATTCTGAAAAAGCAAAAGATTTATTAGCAAAAGCTGGTTTTGTTGCAGGATCAGATGGCATTTTAGAAAAAGATGGTAAAAAATTAGCCTTTACATTGTCCCTTGCGCAAGCATCGCCTTTGGCAGAAGTTTTACAATCACAATTAAAAGAAGTGGGTATTGCATTGAATATTAACTTAACAGAAAACATCAATGAATCTAAAGTTGCGAAAGACTTTGATATTTTCTTGTTCAGTTACATTACAGCAACAACTGGTGATTCAAAACGCTTTATGGAACAAAACTACTCAACACATGGAACAGACAATTTTGGAAGTTACTCTAATCCAGAATTTGATAAAATTGTTGAAGAATTGGTAACAGAATTTGATCAACAAAAACGTGTTGAATTAACCATTCAAGGTCAACAAATTTTAAATAAAGATGTTGCGAATATTTATTTAACAACAGGTATTACAAATTCAGTTGCTACTAAAAAAGTGAAAAATGTTGTGTCTTTCCCAATTGATTATTACTTCATTACGAAAGATTTAACAGTTGAATAAATAATAGGGCTGAGATTCTCAGCTCTATTCTATTATTAGAGGGATGTTATGTGTAAAAATGTTATGTCAATAGAAAATCTGTCTATTTACTATGGTGAAAAATGTGTCGTACAGCATGTGGATTTATCGTTGAAAAAAGGAGAAATTTTAACAGTCGTTGGTGAAAGTGGTAGTGGTAAAAGCACTTTATTAAGTGCGATTTCCGGTTTATTAAATTCAACGGCTACAATAGAAACGGGCACGATTTATTTAGAAGAAACACCTCTCCATGAAAATAAAACAATGTATCGTGTGAATCGAAAAGATATGACGATGATTTTTCAAAATCCGGGTGCTTTTTTCAATCCGATGAAAAAAATAGGTAAACAATATGAACAATATTTATGTTTGCACGGTGTAATAGATAAACAAGAGCAAAAACACATACAGAAAATGATGTTAGAAAAAGTACATTTATGCGATGTAGATAGAGTATTAAATGCTTATCCATTTGAATTAAGTGGAGGCATGCAGCAACGTGTGTCTATTGCTATGGCAACAACATTTAAACCAAAATTATTATTGGCAGATGAACCAACGAGTGCCTTAGATGTAACGACACAAGCAGATATTGTGAAACATTTTATTCAATTATCCAAAGAGGAAACAGCTATTTTAATGGTCACGCATAATATGAGTGTTGCGTCTTATTTGAGTGATAAAATAGCTGTGATGAAAGACGGACGAATTATCGAGTATGGAAATAGAGATGATATTATTTATCGACCAAAAGAAGCGTATACGAAAGCTTTAATTGAGGCAACACCAAGTTTGAGTGAGGTAGAGAATGGATAAAGATATGATTTTACGTGTTGAAAATGTTGATAAAATATTTAAAAACAAACAGGATTATACCGCTTTAAAACAAATATCTTTTTCTTTACATCAAAATGAATGTCTAGGAATTGTTGGTGAAAGTGGCAGTGGTAAAAGTACATTGGCAAAAGTGCTACTCGGTTTACATTCAGTGACAAAAGGACAAATATGGTATAAGAATAAAGATGTGACAACGTTTAATGCTAAACAAATGCGAGAGTATCGTCAACATATTCAAATGGTTTTTCAAAATCCTTTAGCTGCATTTAGTCCAAGAATGCGTATTGGTACATTTCTATCTGAAAGTTTAGTCAATTATGGTATTCAAACCCGAGAAGAAGCAAAGCAAACAGCAAAGACATTATTAACCTCTGTTGGATTAGATGAATCCTATTTAGAGGCATTTCCTCATGAACTTAGTGGAGGACAGCTCCAAAGAGTTGTGATTGCTAGAGCTATTTCTATTCATCCAGATATTGTTATTTATGATGAGGCAACGAGTGCTTTAGATGTTTCTGTTCAAAAGAATATTTTAGATTTACTCAAACAACTGCATCAAATGTATCAAATGGCAAGTATTTTTATTAGTCATGATTTAGCTGTTGTGAAACAAATGACAGATAGAATACTTGTGATGTATCAAGGTGAGATTGTGGAAATTTTAAAGAGTAGTGAATTACATTTAGCACAACATCCTTATACAAAGACTTTACTAGATGCAACATTTTCTGTGTATCAGCATAAATCAGAGTAAGTATCAATAAAAAATAGTGTTAGTTGATATGAACTATAGATATATTTTTTGTGGAATATTATTTACTATCTATACATTTTATCTAAAAAGATATATAGTACTGTTATATTATATCATTTATAAATATTCAAAATTTATCTAAAGTATGTGTATCTATTATATGAGGTGAATATAAATGGAAAATAAATTTAAAAATAATTTTATATCAATATATGGTGAACGTGTTTGGAAAGATTTTTTTAATACAACAAGACAAATACCTGGTAGTGATGTCATTAAATTGAAATTTTATATAGAAAAAATTGATAGAGTAAGTAATTTTTATAAAATAAAGAACAAACGTTTTACAAGATTTGTTCTAATTACACTTGAAAAATATTATGGTAATGCAACAATAGATTTTAGTGAAATATTAAAATCAGATTCTAATGCATATAAATGGGAAATAGAACATATTGTTTCTAAAGCTAAGAAAAAGGATAATCGTTTATCTAATTTGACGATAATATCTAGGGATTTAAATGGATTAGAGGAATATAAAATAGCGGAATTTTCTAAAAAGAGAGAACTAATGAAAAAAAATAAAGAATATTATTTTTATTTAAATGAAATATTTAGAAATCCATCTGAAAATGTTGATGAATATTTTGAAAGTAGAGGACAACAATTAAAAGATGATTTTAAGAAAGTATTTTGTGATGAAAATTATACAGAGTATTTATTGAAAATATTGAATATATCTGATAATGATGTGAATAGATGATTTCTAACTCAATTAATATATTTACTATTTTATATGTAATATATTTTTTGTTGACAGATAGATTATTTTTTAATATACTTTGAACATCAAATAACTTTGAGTTTCAAAGTATTTGGTATGATATATCATGAGTAAAGGAGTATTTGAGTTGACTGAAACAGATGTAATCAATAGTTATCTTGTCAAAGTCTTTAATGAAATTTTAAACATTGAAGAAACGGCATTAAAAACGAGCCAATTTTCAGATTTATCCATTAAAGAAATGCATACCATTGAAGCAATTACATTATATGATGAACCAACATCTACGGAAGTAGCTAATAAACTCAATATTACGGTTGGGACGTTAACAGTGGCCATTCATGCACTAGTAAGAAAAGGCTATGTGGAGCGTATTCGACGTGATAAAGATAAACGCATTGTTCGTTTAGGTTTAACAAAAAAAGGTAAGTTGCTTTATCGTTTACACGACAAATTTCATCGTGAAATGGTAAAAGAAACATTAAAAGGTATGAATTCAGAAGATGTCAAAATCTTAAAAATGGGACTTGAAAACTTACATCACTTTTTACAAAACAAGCAACAAGAACAGTTACACTCAAAAAAATAATATGGGAACAAGACTTATTGCAACAGGTTCCTATTTACCAAAAACAAGTTTATCAAATGACGATTTGACAAACTTTCTTGATACAAGTGATGAATGGATTTATAAGCGAACAGGTATTCAAAAACGACATATTGCAACAGATGAGAACACATCAGATTTAGGAGCTAAAGCTGCTCTTAACGCTTTGGAAAAAGTAGATATTTCACCTGAAGAGATTGGATTTATTATTGTTGCGACAATGAGCCCTGATTTTATAAGTCCAAGTACAGCCTGTTTAATTCAAGAAAAAATAGGTGCTATCAATGCATTTGCTTTTGATGTAAGTGCAGCGTGCAGTGGATTTATTTATGCACTCACGATTGCAGACAGTATGTTTCATACACAATCTTGTGAATATGGTATGGTCATTGGAGCAGAAGTGATGTCTAAAATGGTCGATTGGTCTGATAGAAAAACGAGTGTTCTATTTGGTGACGGTGCAGGCTGTGTGATTTTGAAAAAAGACAGTCAAAATAGTATTATGTACGCCTCGTTAAATAGTGATGGCGCACATTATAAAGCATTAACAGCAAATGAGCAGCCTGTGCAAAATGCGTTATGTACGATTGACAGTAAACACCATGCACTAGATATGGACGGAAGAGCTATTTTTAATTTTGCAACGAAACAAGTTCCAATAGAGATGCTAGATGCATTACAACAAACGTCTTTAAAACCAGACATGATTGATTATTATGTGTGTCATCAAGCGAATGCACGAATGATTGACATATTTGCAAAAAAATTAAAACAACCCATTGAAAAATTTCCAATGAATATTTCCCGTCTTGGTAATACATCTTCGGCAAGTATTCCGATTTTATTAGATGAATTATGTCAAACTAGATATATTTGTTTAGACGGTACGAAAACAGTTATGATGACTGGTTTTGGTGGAGGTTTAACATGGGGAACACTTATTATAAATATATAAATTTGGAGGAATACATTATGACAACAACATTTGAAAAAATTCAAGATATTATTGTGGAGCAATTAGATAAAGAAAAAGATGAAGTAACATTAGAAACAAACTTTAAATCAGATTTAGATGCAGATAGTTTAGATTTATTCCAAGTTATCAACGATATTGAAGACACATTTGATGTTAAAATTGATACAGATGAAAATATTGAAACAGTATCTGATTTAGTTGCTTATGTTGAAGAACAATTAAATAACTAATAAGTTCTTTGTTATATCGTGTTATTTGACGATAATACAAGAATTTTTATACAGATACTTTGAATATCAAAATATATGGAGCGTTATATGCAAAGTCATTTATGCAAACTTTTAAATATTCAATATCCTATTTTTCAAGGTGCAATGGCTTGGGTAGCTGATGCTGATTTAGCGAGTGCTGTATCAAATGCAGGAGGATTGGGCATTATTGGAACAGGACATGATACCCCTGAGATTGTTGCCGAAAAAATAGCTGATATAAAAGCAAAAACGACAAAACCATTTGGTGTGAACATTATGTTATTAAATCCTCATGTACAAGAGGTTGTTGATGTGGTATGTCAATCTGGTGTAAAAGTTGTCACAACAGGAGCAGGCAGCCCTGGAAAATATATGGATAAATTTAAAGCTTCGGGTATTATTGTTATTCCAGTTGTTGCGTCTGTTGCACTTGCTAGACGTATGGAAAACGACGGAGCAGATGCTATTATCGTTGAAGGAATGGAAGCAGGTGGCCATATTGGAAAATCGACAACAATGGCACTATTACCACAAGTTGTCGATGCCGTGAGTGTACCAGTCATTGCTGCTGGAGGTATTGGCGACGGTAGAGGTATGGCAGCCGCCTACATGTTAGGAGCGAGCGGTATACAAGTTGGAACACGATTTGTTGTCGCAAAAGAATCGAATGCTCATGCCAATTTTAAGCAAGCCATTTTAAAAGCAAAAGATATTGATACAGTTATTACAGGGCAATTAACGGGACATCCTGTTCGTGTGTTACGTAATAAATTAACAAGAGAATATTTACAAGCAGAAAAAGAAGAAACAAGCAAAGAGAGTCCTGACTTTGAACGTTTAGAAAATATGGCACGAGGTGCACTAAGACGTGCTGTTGTAGAGGGAGATAAAATAAGAGGATCTATGATGGCAGGGCAAATTGCTGGTCTAATTTCTAAAGAACAGACATGTCATGATATTATTCAAGACTATATGCGGGAATGTTCAGAAACTATTCAAAAACAAATTGAGTATTGGAGTAAATAATATGACATTAGCATTTGTTTTTAGTGGACAAGGAGCTCAATATGAAAAAATGGGATCTACCTTATATGAGAAATATCCACAAGTAAAAGAAATATATGATAGAGCTAAAGACTTATTAGGTTATGATATTTTATCTTTAACACAAGAACAATTAAATCAAACCTATTATACACAACCAGCAATTTTCACAATGAGTGTTGCAATAACACACTTATTCTCTAGTCACGGTATTCAACCAAATATCGTTGCAGGACTAAGTTTAGGTGAATACAGTGCTTTAGTTTGTGCGAATACTTTATCATTTGAAAAGGCATTGTTACTTTTACAAAAAAGAGCTCAATTTATGGAGCAAGTCAGTCAACAAACAGTATCTAAAATGCTTGCCGTAATGAATATGCCACGTGAAGAACTTGAAGCACTATGCAAACAAGTTTGTGACACAAGTACCTATTATGTTGCTCCGGCAAATTATAATATGCCAGGACAAATTGTTATTTCTGGAGAAGAAAAAGGTATTCTACTTATGGAACAACTTTTAACGGAAAGAGGGATGAAATACTTACCTTTATCTGTGAGTGGTGCATTCCATACAAAACTGATGCATGAAGCCTCTGTTTTATTACGCCCATTTTTAGAAAAAGAAGTATTTCATGAACCGATTATACCAGTTATTTGTAATACGTATGCTAAAGATATACGTTCTTTCTCTATTCCAGATGTTTTAACAAAACAAATAGAAAATCCTGTTTATTTTCAAGACTCCATTCAAGAAATGATACGTTTAGGTGCGACAACATTTGTGGAAATTGGTCCTAAAAAAATATTAAGTAAATTTATTAAAAAAATTGATAAAAATGTTCATGTGATGAATGTTGAAGATGTATTATCATTTGAACATGCTATTCATGCGTTAGAGGAGTGAAGTCATTGAAAGGAAAAACAGTATTTATTACAGGTAGTTCACGAGGAATTGGTAAAGAAATTGCCATTTCTTTTGCCAAAGAAGGTGCTAATATTATTTTGAATGCACGTTCTCATGTATCGGAGGATGTTGTTTCAGAAATAACATCTTACGGTGTTCAATGTGCCGTTGTATTAGGAGATGTAAGCCAATTTAATCAAGCAAAAGAAATGATAAAAATAGCTCATGAAACATTTGGTTCATTAGATGTTTTAGTGAATAATGCAGGAATTACAAAAGACCAGTTATTATTACGTATGAGTGAAGAAGACTTTGATAATGTATTAAATATCAATTTAAAAGGTACCTTCAATATGATAAGACATGCTGTACCAATTTTATTAAAGCAACGTTCTGGTAGTATTATCAATGTTTCTAGCGTTGTTGGATTAACAGGTAATGTTGGACAAGTAAATTATGCAGCATCAAAAGCAGGTATTATTGGTTTGTCTAAAGCTGTTGCTAAAGAAGTAGCACCTCGTGGTATTACATGTAATGTGATTGCTCCCGGTTATATTGATACAGATATGACAGATATTTTAAATGAAGATGTAAAAAAGGCAATGATAGATACTATTCCGTTAAAACGAATTGGACAAGCACAAGAAGTTGCACAAGCTGCTGTTTATTTAGCTAAAGCAAGTTATGTAACTGGACAAGTGTTATCCGTTAATGGCGGTATGTACATGTAATATAATTAAATACTTTGAATATCAAAGAAAATAGGAGAAGGAATATGAATCGAGTTGTAGTCACTGGTCTAGGGGCAATTACACCCCTAGGAAATGATGTGGAAACGTATTGGAGAAACTTAAAAGAGGGAAAACATGGGATTGCACCTATTACAAAATTTGATGCGAGTCAAACAGGTGTTACATTAGCTGCAGAAGTGAAAGCATTTGATCCTAGTTTAACAATGGATAGAAAAGAATATAAACGTATGGCTCTTTTTTCTCAATATGCGATTGCGGCAACTGCAGAAGCATTATCTAGTGCAGGTTTAAGCGATTTATCACAACAAACGAATGTTGATAGAGTAGGTGTTATGATTAGTTCTGGTATTGGTGGATTAGATGACATGGAAGCAGGCATTATTAAAATGCATGAAAAAGGTGCTAAACGTGTTCCACCATTATTCGTTCCACTAACAATTGGCAATATGGCTTCAGGAAATGTTGCTATAAAATATGGTGCTAAAGGAATCTGCTTAGATATTGTTACAGCATGTGCATCTTCAACGAATGCTATTGGTGAAGCATACCGTCATATTAAACATGGATATTCGGATATTATTATTGCTGGTGGTAGTGAAGGAACAATTTGTGAAATTGGGATTGCAGGTTTTGCGGCTTTAACAGCTTTATCAACAAGTGAAAATCCAGATAGAGCATCTATACCTTTTGATAAAGAAAGAAACGGTTTTATTATGGGAGAAGGAGCCGGTATTTTAATATTAGAAAATTTAGAGCATGCTCAAAAACGTGGAGCAACTATCTATGCTGAAGTGGTTGGATATGGTAGCAATGCAGATGCTTATCATATGACGGCGCCAACACCTGACGGTAGTGGTGCTGGGAAAGCAATGTTATTAGCAATAGAAGAAGCAGGTATTCAACCTTGTGATATCGACTATGTAAATGCTCATGGAACAAGTACACCGACAAATGATAGTGCTGAAACAACGGCCATTAAATATGCTTTTAAAGATCATGCCTATAAATTGGCGATTTCAAGTACAAAAAGTATGACAGGACATTTACTAGGGGGAGCTGGTGCTGTGGAAGCCATCGCATGTGTCAAAGCATTGCAAGAAGGTATATTGCCACCAACAGCTAATTATCAAGAAGCAGATGCATTATGCGATTTAGACTATATTCCAAATAAGGCACGTGCATGTGATGCACACTATGCTATCAGTAACTCATTAGGTTTTGGTGGACATAATGCCGTATTGTGTTTTAAAAAGTGGGAGATAAAATAAAAGCATCGGAGAGTATTCATGATGAGTTTTGAAAAGATAAAAGAGTTAATTCAATTAGTGAATCAATCAGAGATGATGTATGTTGACATCAAAACAGATGATATGCACATCACTTTATCTAAAAGAGAGCAAGCGGATTTAGTACATGCACCATTGTCACATAATCAAACACAAACTGATAGCAAACAAGAAATATCTGTGGTGACAAATGATGAAACGATACCAACACAAGCTATTTCTCAAGGAAATATTATTGAAAGTCCATTAGTCGGTGTTGCTTATTTATCGCCAGCACCAGATTTATCCCCTTTTAAACAAGTTGGTGATACAGTTGCTGTTGGTGATGTATTGTGTATCGTTGAAGCAATGAAAATTATGAATGAAATTAAAAGTGATGTTGCAGGTGTTGTCACAGAGATAATGGTAGATAATCAACAAATTGTTGAATTTGGGCAACCTCTATTTAGAATTTTATAAGGAGTAAGAATATGACAGTCTTAACAGCACAAGAAGTAATGGATATTATTCCAAATCGTTTTCCTATTTTTTTCATTGATCGTGTTGATGAACTTATTCCAGGAGAACGTGTTGTTTGTACAAAAAATGTAACAATAAATGAGCAAGTTTTTCAAGGGCATTTTCCAGGAGAACCTGTTTTACCGGGTGTCTTCATTGTAGAAGCATTGGCACAAGCTGGGTCAATTCCGCTATTACAAAAAGAGGAATTTAAAGGGCAAACAGCTTATTTAGGTGGGTTAAATAAAGTCAAATTTAGACAAAAAGTTGTACCAGGTGACGTGTTACGTCTACAAGTAGATATTGTTAAATTAAAATCTTACGCAGGTATTGGCTTTGGACAAGCCTTTGTTGGCGATAAAAAAGTATGTGAAGCAGAAATGACATTTATTATTGGACGGTAAGGTATGATAAAAAAAGTATTGATTGCCAATCGTGGTGAAATTGCTGTACGAATTATCCGTGCTTGCCATGAACTAGGTATTGAAACAGTTGCGATTTACTCAAAAGCAGATGCAGATGCCTTACATGTTATGTTGGCAAATGAAGCAATTTGTGTGGGAAATGCAAAATCTAGTGAATCTTATTTAAATAAAGTAGCCATTTTAAGTGCGGCGATTGTCACTGGTGCAGATGCTATTCATCCAGGTTTTGGATTTTTGTCTGAAAATGCTGATTTTGCTAAAATGTGTCAAGAATTGAATATTGCTTTTATTGGTCCAGCAGCATCGGTTATTGACTTAATGGGTAATAAAGCAAACGCTAGAGAAACAATGCAAAAAGCAGGTGTTCCTGTTATTCCGGGTAGTCCAAAATCTTTAATAAATACTGAGGATGCACTTCATTGGGCAAATGAAATTGGCTATCCTATTATGCTAAAAGCTGTTTCAGGTGGTGGTGGAAAAGGAATGCGTAAAGTGTATACATCTGATGAATTAGTTTCAGCATTTCAAACAGCACAAGCAGAAGCTCTTGCTGCGTTTGGCGATAATCGAATGTACCTTGAAAAAATTATTTCTCCAGCTAGACATATAGAAATTCAGATTTTGGCTGATAAACATGGACATGTTATTCACTTAGGAGAGCGTGATTGTTCCTTACAACGTCATCATCAAAAAGTATTAGAAGAAAGTCCATCACCTTATTTAGACGCTATGCTTCGAGAAAAAATGGGTGAAAGTGCTGTGAAAGCTGCTACTTATGTTGGCTATGAGAATGCGGGAACCATTGAATTTTTAGTAGATGAAGAAAAAAACTATTATTTTATGGAAATGAATACGCGCATTCAAGTGGAACATCCTGTTACTGAAATGGCAACAGATATAGACATTGTCAAATGGCAATTACGTATTGCAGGTGGAGAGATGTTAACTGTTCAACAAAAAGATGTTGTATTGACAGGGCATACGATTGAGTGTCGTATCAATGCTGAAAATCCGAGTAAACATTTTATGCCAAGTTGTGGTACTTTAACTTTTTTAAATCTTCCAAGTGGATGCAATGGATTGCGTGTTGAAACAGCGATGTATCAAGAGTATACAATTCCACCATTTTATGATGCCATGGTTGCTAAAATTATCGTAAAAGATGATACGAGAGAAAAAGCTATTCGAAAAATGCAGCGTGCATTAAGTGAATTATTTATTGAAGGTATTGATACAAACATTACCTTTCAAGAAGCCATTTTACAAGATGAAGCATTTTTAGAAAACCGCTTTGATATAGAGTATTTGGAACGTTCGTTTTTGGAAACTTTCCATAAAAAGCACTCTATACAAAAGTCACAATAGGAGTAGTCTATGAAACCATTTAGAAAACGAGCATATATTTCTATTCCGTCTAAACAAGATATTGAAAAAAGACAGATGAGTATTCCTGACGGTATGTGGGGAAAATGCCCACATTGTCATCATATTTTTTATTTGCCGGATATAGAACCTTTTAAATGTTGTCAACAATGTCACTATCCATTTCGCTTATCTGCTTTTGAAAGATTGGCGTTAACCGTTGATTTAAATAGTTTTTGTGAATGGTTGCCAAAACTTTCTATTCAAAATCCACTTGATTTTCCTGCTTATGAGGAAAAAATAGAAACATTACAAGAAAAAACAGCACTCGACGAGGCAGTGCTTATAGGGCAGGCATGTATCAATGAATTGCCAGTTGCTATCGGTATTATGGATACCCATTTCATTATGGGTAGTATGGGAAGTAATGTCGGTGAAAAGATTACATATCTTTTTGAACAAGCACTTGAAAAAAATCTTCCTGTCATTTTATTTTGTGCGTCTGGTGGTGCTAGAATGCAAGAAGGTATTTTATCTTTAATGCAGATGGCCAAGGTGAGTGTAGCGGTATCCAATCATGGACAAGCTGGTTTGTTTTATATGGCTGTATTAACAGATCCAACAACAGGTGGTGTTACAGCAAGTTTTGCTATGGAAGCAGATATGATTGTTGCTGAACCAAAAGCAACGGTTGGATTTGCTGGTAAACGTGTCATTGAACAAACAATCAAAGAGAAACTTCCAGATGATTTTCAATCTGCTGAACAAGTGCAAAAGAATGGCTTTATTGATTGTATTGTCAAAAGAGAAGCATTGCGTTCTTTTTTAGGTACTGTTTTGTCTATACATACGAGTACGGGAGGTTGTCATGAAAAAAGCAAGTGATATTGTTAAATTAGCTCGAGATACACAAAAAATGACCACAAAAGAGTGGATAGCAGCATTGTTTCATCAGTTTATTGAATTAAAAGGTGATAGATACTATGCTGATGATCAAGCCATTGTGGGAGGCATTGCTTTTTTTGATGAGCAACCTGTGACTATTATTGGGACACAAAAAGGACATGATTTAGCAAGTAATATGGCATGTAATTTTGGTTCACCTTTACCAGAAGGTTATCGAAAAGCGTATCGGTTAATGGAACAAGCTGAAAAATTTCAAAGACCGATTATTACATTTGTCAATACAGCAGGAGCTTATTGTAGTTCAGAATCAGAAAGTAGAGGTATTGGTGAAGCTATCGCACAAAATTTGGTACTGATGAGTCAATTAACGGTTCCAATTATAACGATTATTATCGGAGAAGGTGGAAGCGGAGGAGCGTTGGCTTTAGCCATGGGTAATAAAGTATACATGTTAGAACATAGTATGTATTCGGTACTTTCTCCGGAAGGTTTTGCTGCTATTTTATGGAAAGATGCATCTAAAAGTGCAGAAGCAGCAGATATGATGAAATTAACACCGGATAGTCTACTTGATTTAAATATTATTGACGGTATTTTCCAAGAAACGCTAGGAAAAGCCAAACGCCGTTTAAGACCAAAAGAACAAGTGATTGAAGACGTGCGTTCTGAAATAAAACAGGTACTAACTTTTTATGAAAAGTTAACACCTGAAGAAATTAAACAAGATAGACAAAAAAGATTTAGAAAATATTAGACATTCTTCTCAATTAGTGATAGAATAATCCCAACTAAAAGAAATCTTTTTAAAGTAGTCCAGAGAGACTAACAAGAGATGAACAATGAACTGATTTTTCGGTGTTTTTGTACACCCATTTTGTCATACCTTGTGGTCTTAATGACTACAAGGTATTTTTTGGTGCTTATATAAAAATAAAAAGGAGCTGTCAACACATGAAAAATTTAGTTACAATGGAAACATTATCCAATGAAGAAGTATTTGCACTTGTCAAACGTGCTATTGAATTAAAAAATGGTGCGCCTGTTTTACAAAGACCTGATTTATACGTTTCTAATTTATTTTTTGAAAATTCAACTCGAACAAAAGTTAGTTTTGAAGTGGCAGAAAGAGAAGTTGGTCTTAAAGTTGTTCCTTTTGAAGTAAGTACATCATCTGTTCAAAAAGGGGAAACACTATATGACACATGTAAAACTCTTGAAATGATTGGATGCCATTTATTAGTGATTCGACATAGTGAAAATGAATATTATAAACAATTAGAAAATTTATCTATTCCTGTCATTAGTGGGGGAGATGGAACGGGGCAACATCCGTCACAATGCTTATTAGATTTAATGACGATTTATGAAGAATTTGGTTATTTTGAAGGGTTAAACATTGTTATTGCTGGAGATATTAAAAATTCTCGTGTGGCGAAAAGTAATGCAGTTGCTTTAAGTCGATTAGGAGCAAATGTAACCTTTGTTGCACCAGATCATTGGAAAGATGAAACAGTAGGTACTTTTGTTGATATTGACGATGTGATTGAAAAAGTTGATGTATGTATGTTATTACGTGTACAACATGAAAGACATGGACATACTTTATACAATTTTTCTCCAGAAACGTATCATAGAGCATACGGATTAACAATGGAACGCTATGGAAAATTGCAAGAGCATGCCATTGTATTGCATCCAGCACCGGTCAATCGTGATGTTGAAATTGCAGATGAGCTTGTAGAAGCACCAAAATCACGTATTTTTGAACAAATGAGAAATGGTATGTTTATGCGTCAAGCTATTCTGGAAAAAGTGATTACCGAAAACCAATTATAAAAAGGAGTTTGTTATGCTGATTTTAAAAAATGGAACAGTCTTAGAACAAGATACACTTATGTCTTATGATATTGCTATTGAGGGCGGAAAAATTAAAGAAATATCACCAGAAATAAAAGTATCTAAAACGGATAAAGTGATTGATGTGAAAGGGTGTTTTATTTCTCCAGGATTTATTGATGTTCATGTGCATTGGAGAGAACCTGGTTTTACACATAAAGAAACCATTTATCATGCTTCCAGAGCAGCAGCAAGAGGTGGATTTACAACGGTAATGCCAATGCCAAATTTAAATCCTGTTCCAGATACATACGAACATTTAAAACAGCAACTAGATATTATTGAAAGAGATTCTGTTATTCGTGCGATACCGTATGGAGCTATTACAAAAAATGAATTAGGACAAGAATATGCAGAGTTTGAAGCATTAGCACCTTATGTTTTTGCTTTTAGTGATGACGGTAGAGGTGTTCAAGATGCTAATATGATGTTTGAGTCAATGAAGGTAGCAGCGTTTCTCAATAAAGCAATTGTGGCACATTGTGAAGATAATTCATTGATTAGAGGTGGTTGTATGCATTGTGGACAAAGAAGCATTGCATTAGGTTTACCAGGCATTCCGTCTGTTTGTGAAAGTGTACAAATCGCAAGAGATATACTTCTTGCTGAAGCAACAGGCTGTCATTATCACGTTTGTCATGTGTCTACAAAAGAGTCTGTTCGATTAGTAAGAGAAGCAAAACAAAATGGTATCCATGTCACATGCGAAGTTTGTCCACATCATTTATTAAGCGATGAGAATGATATTCCATGTGACAATGGATTATGGAAAATGAATCCACCGTTACGTGCAAGAGAAGATAGACAAGCACTAATAGACGGTTTACTAGATGGTACGATTGATATTATTGCCACAGATCACGCACCGCATACGACAGAGGAAAAAGAAGTGTCTATGACACAAGCAGCATTTGGAATTGTTGGTTGCGAAACAGCCTTTAGCCAATTGTATACAGCCTTTGTTAAGACAGGTATTTTCTCTTTATCTTTCTTAGTGGATAAAATGAGTACAAATGTCGCAAAAATTTTTGATTTACCATACGGAACATTGGAGATTGGTTACCCTGCCGATATAACAGTCATTGATTTAAACAAAAAAGAAACGATAGATCCAACAAACTTTTTATCCAAAGGAAGAAATACACCGTATGCAAACGAAGAAGTAACGGGTATACCAGTATTGACACTTGTTGAAGGGCGAATTGCCTACAATCGTTTATAGGAGGATTTTATGAATACAACAACATCATTTAAAGATTACACACTGAATAGTTGCTTATTGAATGCTTCAGGCATTCACTGTTTAACAGTAGAGGACTTAAATGCTTTAAGTCAAAGTCAAGCGGGTGCTTTTGTAACAAAAACAGCTACATTGCATGAAAGAGAAGGAAACCCAACACCACGCTATTTTGATACACCACTAGGTAGTATTAACTCTATGGGATTACCTAACTTAGGTGTTGATGTCTATTTAAATTATGTTATTGAGTACGAAAAATCACATCCTGAAAAACCATGTTTTTTATCTGTCGTGGGAATGAGTTATGAAGAAACAATTTCTATTTTGAAAAAAGTTCAAGAAAGTGATTATCAAGGCATGACAGAATTTAATTTATCGTGTCCAAACTTACCAGGAAAACCTCAAATTGCCTATGATTTTGAATTGACACATCAATTATTATCAGATGTTTTCTCATTTTTTACAAAGCCACTAGGTGTCAAATTACCACCTTATTTTGATATGGCACATTTTGATGCCATTTCTACAATTTTAAATCAATTTCCCTTAGCTTATGTAAACACCATTAACAGCATAGGAAATGGTTTATACATTGATGTGGATAGTGAATCTGTTGTCATTAAACCGAAAAGTGGTTTTGGAGGAATTGGTGGGGCGTATGTCAAACCAACCGCTTTAGCAAATGTGCGTGCCTTGTATACACGTTTAAATCCAAGCATTCAAATTATTGGGACAGGTGGAGTATTAACAGGACAAGATGTTTTTGAACACTTATTATGTGGAGCAAGTCTTGTTGCTGTTGGCACACAATTATACAAAGAAGGTTTAGGTGTTTTTGATAGACTAAACCGAGAATTAAGTATTATTATGAAGAAAAAAGGTTACACATCTATTGAACAATTCAGAGGAAAATTAAAGGATATGTAAGCTATTAGCAAGAGGTACCCTCACATTTTTAAATGTTAAGGTACCTCTTCTTTGTAAAAACCAAAAAGTGACTTTTGGGTACAATATACAGTATGTTGAAAGTGCAACTGTTCAGAATTTCTAATGGTCTTTCCTAGTATAATCTTTTAAAGATATTGTCAATATGCACGTGTTATTTAATATGTAGAACAAAAAGTCTACTTTTTAATGCTATTCATAAAAAATATCTACGTATATGAATATTTTTCGTGAATTTTTGTATGTGTTTTTTCATGTTATTTTAAGGAATGACGTGTATAATAGATTATAGAAAGAAAATGGGAGGGTACGAAAAATGAAAATACTTGTTGTAGAAGATGAAAAAAGATTGGCTGATACGATTGTCCAAATTTTAAAGCAAGAAAAGCATTTAGTTGATGTTGTATATGATGGACAAGATGCATATGATTATATTACTTCGGATACATATGATGCCGTTGTATTGGATATGATGTTGCCAAAATTAAATGGTATTCAAGTATTAAAACTTTTACGTCAAGAACATAATGCTACCCCCATTTTAATGTTAACAGCTAAAGATCAAGTGGAAGATAAAGTAAGAGGACTAGATAGTGGTGCTGATGATTATTTAACAAAGCCATTTGAAAAAGAAGAATTACTTGCACGTATTCGTGCTATTTCCAGACGTAAAGGAGATATTATTAACGATGATATTTCCTTTGTCGATATTACATTATCACAAAAAACACAAGTATTAGAATGTGGTAGTAAATCGGTACGTTTAGGTCCAAAAGAATTTGATATTTTACGTCTATTGCTCATCAATCAAAATCAAATTATGCCAAAAGAAGACTTAATTTCTCGGGTGTGGGGATTTGATTCTGATGCCGAAGATAATAATGTTGAAGTGTATATTTCTTTTTTAAGAAAAAAATTACAATTTCTATCTAGCCGTGTGACAATTTCAACAGCTAGAAAAGTAGGTTATTTTTTAGAAGAAAAAGAATGAGAGTAAAAAAAGATGCTTAAAAAATTAAAGTACAAATTTATTTTTTATACGATGAGTATTTTCAGTATTATCGTAACAGTTGTTATCGGAGGACTTTATTATAGTGTTTCAAATCAATTAAATGAACGTGTTCATGATGCGTTGAAAAAATCATTGGATTCACCATTAGGTATCAACATTATGAAAACGGATGGATTACTAACATTTAAAATTAGTAATGACGGAAGTACTATTATTGCGTCTACTTATAATGCTGAAGAACAAATCGTTAATTTTAGTGAAATCATGTCGGTTGCCCAAGAAAGTAAGGGAGATATTGTTTTTGAAAATCATCATATTCGTTATATGAAAAATAACGGATATACCGCATTTGCTTTTATTACACATGAAATTGAAAATAATCAAAAAACATTAGTAACAGCTATGAAGATAGGTACGATTGCTTTACTATTTGTTTTTATAAGTAGTACCGTTTTATCGAGTATGGCAATGCGCCCAGTTGAAGAAACGTGGCAAAAACAAAAAGATTTCATATCAGATGCTTCACATGAATTACGAACACCAGTAGCCGTTATTTTAGCGAATGCTGCAATTTTAAAAGATTATCCAAATGATACCATACAATCAAAAATGAAATGGATTGACTATATTCAAGATGAATCAAGGCGAATGACCGAATTGATTGAACGCCTGTTATTTCTAGCTAAAAATGACCAAACAAAAGAAAAACCTGTTTTTCAATCACTTTCATTATCCGATTTAGTGTATGAAGTGGTATTGCCTTTAGAATCTGTGGCGTTTGAACAAGAAAAAGAATTAGTATTATCTATTTCAGAAGATATTTCTATTGTGGGAGAAGCTTCTCATTTAAAACAACTCATTGTCATTTTATTAGATAATGCGATTAAATATTCTCCAAAAGGAGAAAAAATAAGGATCACTGTGACAAAGCAAGGCGTTTTAAGTGTACAAAATAAAGGAGATGTCATTCCGCAAGACAAATTAAAACGTTTATTTGAACGTTTTTACCGTATTGATGACTCTAGACAACGTGAAACACACGGATATGGTTTAGGTTTATCCATTGCCGATACGATTGCTAAGATGCACCATACGAAAATTAGTGTGACAAGTAATGAAAAAGATGGAACAACTTTTAAAATTGATTTATCAAAATTGAAAGGATAAAATCAAGCCAAAAATAGAATGAAAAGATGACTCAAAAAGAGGCTTGAAAACAACTTGTTGAACAGGTTGTTTTCAAGCCTCTTTACTATTTTAAAAATGCCGATTATTTTGGTTTAGCTCTTTTTAAATCATGATAAAAATTTTATCAAAAAAATAAGTTTTTTGCATATAGTATGTGTGGAGGGATTTCATGAGAAAGAAGATGATGAAACAGTTACCGATTGATGAACAACCTAGAGAACGGCTACTTTTATACGGCGAACAATCGCTAGCAACCCATGAATTATTAGCGATTTTATTAAGAACAGGCACAAAGGATGAAACTGTTTTACAAGTAGCACGTGATATGTTATGCCATTTTGAAGATTTATATCAATTGAAATCAGCAACTATTGAAGAATTAAAAGAAATCAATGGGATTGGATTCGTAAAAGCGATTGAAATAAAAGCAGCTATTGAACTAGGATTTAGACTTGTTACAGCACAACAATTAAAATTAGGAAAAATCATTTCTAGTCAAACAGCGGCGGATTATTTTATGCATCATATGAATGGATTAACGCAAGAACATCTTGCTGTTTTATTTTTAAATACGAAGCATGAAATTATTCAAAAGAAAAATATTTTTATTGGTTCAGCAGATAGAAGTATTGCTAATCCAAGAGATATTTATGCATTGGCATTAAAATATGGAGCAACATGTATTCTGATTGCACATAATCACCCAAGTGGACATCCAGAACCATCTCATGAAGATATTTTGTTTACGAAAAGATTGGTTTCAGCAGGAGAGATGATTGGTGTATCAGTTTTAGATCACTTAATTATTGGGCAAAAAACATATATTAGTTTGAAAGAAAGAGCGATTATTAACTAAGATGATTGTACAAAAAGAAAGAAAAATATATTACAAAAAACAAGTGATATTAGGGATAGTCGTTTTTATGATATGCTTTTTATGTATTAAAGGAATGAGTGTGAAAGACAAATGTATCAATCAATTTATCATAGCAAATCATTTGATACATCAGTATGACATGATTAAAAAAATCGAATTTATCCATTATGCGTATGATTGGAAAGTAGGATATATCTATACGGAAATAAAAATTAATGATACTTATACAGTATGTGTAGAGTTTAGTCCGGATAGAAAAAAGATTGATAGTTTATTTTATAAAAAAGATTTTAATTTGCCATTTAAGACATTATCGTCCCAACAGCAAATCCCTCAAATTATTTATTATTTAGGAGAGTAAAGATGGTACCAGATAGTGATTTTAGAAGTTTGGCAGATATTGTTTATCATGTTGATAAAAGCAAAAAAGGTAGAAAGCGTGTTGATATAGGAGATACGCTAATACTTCATCAAACTTATCAAGTGTTAGACATACAGGATAATCAAGAAAATGGTATGCAAGCGATGGCTGTTTCTCCATTAAATGACTATGAGCGTATTGTCATTGCTTATGCAGGTACAAATACTGATGATATACACGATACAAATACTGATGTACAAAGCTTTATCAACGGTAATGATGCACTATTGGTAACGCATCAAAAAGATCAGCATTATCCCTATGTTACCACTAGTCAATTTCAAACGGCACTTTCTTTTCAACAGCGTATCAAAGAACATTTTCCAAATGCGACAATAACAACGACAGGACATTCGTTGGGGCAGTCTTTAGCGATGTATGTTGCTTTAAAATGTGGGTATATGAACATTGGTTTTAATGGACCAGATATTAGTCCACTTATTTCAAAACAAGAGATTGCATATATGAGAATGTATAAAGAACAGTTTAAAAATTATCGAAATCCGTATGATGTGATTGGAAATATTACGGGCAACCAAACAGGTACAGCCATCTATATTGATTATGGTATATCAAGTCATGCACATGATTTGAATATGTGGCAATTTAATGATGAAAATCAATTGATTAATAAACAAGGACAGACGATGACCGTTTTTCAAACACCTTATTTACAAGAGTTGATACATTTACATGTTTTAGCAGAGAAATTTGTACAAAGTGGATTAAGTAGTGAAGAATATGTGTTTTTAGATACTCAACAGGCAAGTATTATTGCTAAAGGAATAAAGAATATTGTACAAGAAGCGTATATGGGAATCGAGATGTTAACACGACGATATGAGCAAAGAGTTGTTGATGAGTGGCATGGTCTATTGTCAAAATCATTCCGTCATGGTTTATTATATGACGAGATTGTAGAATGTTATCAAGAAAATGGTGTTACTTATCAAACGATTGTGGAGGATTTAAGTATGTTTTTTAAAAATAAACAAATACAATACCAACGGTTTCAAGAAGAGTGTGTATTATTAGAGCATGCGATACAAAAAGGAATACAAGAAAAAGTGGCACAAGATGCACAATTTACAGGAGTATTTAAGTAGTGGTAGATAACGATACATATTTTCAAGAAAGATTAGCTTGTTTAGACGAAAAAAGAGAACAGATGTTAGCAATTTTAAAGGCTAGAAATTGTGATAAAACTTTTTATCACATGTATCAGTATAAGATTGATGATTTATATACTCTTGAAAAACAACGCTTATATCAACAATGGAATAAAACTAGTGAGAAATAGAAAAAGGAGAATAAAATTGGAAAGTAAATTAGATGTCTTTATTCAACAAAATTTTCAAGACACACATATTACAGATATGACACTTTTTCAAAAAATGTTAGAACGACAGATTATCTCTACGTTTTATATTGATGAAATGTATCACATGAAACAAGCAATAAAGATAGACTATCAATGTGAGTTAGAACAAATATTAGATGATATGACAAAAAAATTAGTGTTTCTTAGCGATAAAATAGATAAAACAATGAAAGGCATGTGGTCTAAAAAAGTACAAGAAACTCTTTTTGAACAAATTAAAAAATCTCGTTTATAAACAACATTATGGAAAAATATCATATAGCAAAAAGAGTCGAATCTAAAAGTGAAAAGCATGGAAAATTAGTAATTTCATATAAAGAGTTTCTGAATAGAAAAAGACTTGAAACTAATTTCTTAAAAGTGTTCATTTCAAGTCTTTTTGACTAATAAAAACCAGCTGAAACGACACTTCATAGTATCGTTTCAGCTGGTTTCTATTTCAATAGATTATAACCACTCACGGTAACGTTTAATATAGAGTGATTTTACGATTGTTACCAAAGCCATGTATAAAGCAAGAATAACAATGAGTACAATATAATAAGATAGAGGTAGTGGTACTAATTTCAATGGGCCTGCTAATTGTGTGTAAGGTAGTGCTGTTAATGTCAATGCAGCGACAAGTGAGGTAATTAACACTGATAAAGCAGGTTTTGATTGGATAAATGGCAATTTAGGTGAACGTAGCATATAAATAACCATTGTTTGTGACCACATAGATTCAATAAACCAACCTGTTTGGAAAATGAGAATGAATAATGTTGGATTTGTCAATTCATGGTAGGAAAAGCCAGTCATGGTTGGTGCAATGACATAAAAGAGTAGTATAAATGTTAAACAGTCAAAAATAGAACTAACTGGTCCAATCCATGCCATAAATTTAGTAATTGATTTTGCACTCCATGTATGTGGTTGTTTTAAAAATGATGTATCAACATTATCAAATGGTAATGCGATACAGCTTAAATCATAGATTAAATTTAGAACGATTAAATGAATGGGTGCCATTGGTAGAAATGGTAAAAAGACACTTGCAAATAAAAGTGAGAAAATATTACCAAAGTTTGAACTAACAGTCATTTTAATATATTTTGTCATATTCGCATAGACTTTACGTCCCTCAATTAGTCCTTTTTCAAGAACTAATAAATCTTTATCTAATAAGATAACATCAGCCACTTCTTTGGCGATATCAACAGCGGTATCAACAGAAATACCCACATCGGCAACTTTCATAGATAAAGCATCATTGATACCATCTCCCATGTAGCCTACTTTATGATTTTTTTCTTTAAGCAAGCGAATAATACGTGCTTTTTGTTCAGGAGATAATTTAGCAAAAATCGTTGTTTCTTCAACTAAGCCTGCTAATGTAGCGTCGTCCATTTGTTCGATTTGTGAACCAAGCAGAATATGATTGACATCAAGTCCTACTTTTTCACAAACTGTTTTGGTTACTTTTTCATTATCACCTGTTAAAATTTTTGTTGTAACTCCATGCTCGCGCAATGCTTGAATAGCAGGAGCAGCAGATTGTTTTGGTGGATCAAGAAAAGCTAAGTAACCCATTAACACCATATTTGATTCATCTTCTGTTGTGAAAGCATGAATATCTTCATAAGATTTATAGGCAACTCCTAAAACACGTAGACCTTGCTCATTTAACTTATCGACTTCATTTAAAATTGTTTCACGTACGTTTTCTGTTAAAGGAATAATGTTTTCACTATCTTGTACATAAGAAGAAATGGATAACATTTCTTCTAAAGCGCCTTTTGTTACCATACGAATATGTTCTTTTTTGTCTTTAACAATAACGCTCATACGACGACGCTCAAAGTCAAAAGGTAATTCATCAATTTTGGCATAGTAAGTGTTTAAATTTTGTAAATGTTCATGTGTTAATGATTCTTTTTCAGTTCGCTGAATAATGGCATGATCTAGTAAATTTTTTAATCCTGTTTGATAGTAACTATTTAAATAGGCTTGTTCTAAGACGTCTAAATCTAATTCAGCATGAATATTTAAAGGATATTCTAAAATAATTTCATCTTGTGTTAATGTTCCTGTTTTATCTGTACATAAAATATCAATAGCACCTAAGTCTTGAATGGCATTTAGTTTTTTGATGATAACTTTTTCTTTTGCCATAATTATAGACCCTTTAGCTAAACTAGCTGTAATAATCATTGGCAACATCTCAGGAGTTAGTCCTACACCAACACTTAACGCAAAGACACCTGCTTCAATCCAATCTCCATCTGTTAGCCCATTTATGACAAAGACAACCGGAACAAGAACAAGCATCAATCGAATAAGTAACCAAGAAATACTATTCATTTCTTTTTCAAAACTTGTTGGTTCATCAATATTTTGTAATGTTTGTTCAACACTTCCAATCATTGTGTCATTTCCGGTCGCTAAAATCAAAGCAGTAGCACTTCCACTGACAACATTTGTTCCCATAAATGCTAAATGCTCTATTTCCAGTAACGAAGTATCAACGGTATCCATAGGAGAGAGGAGAGCACGTTTTTCAATCGCATCACTTTCACCAGTTAGACTAGATTGTTGCACAAAGAAATCTCTTGTTTCTAATAATAAAACGTCAGCAGGCAGCATATCTCCAGCACTTAATTTGATGATGTCACCCACAACTAAATCATCAATCGGTATTTCTAATTGTTTCCCATTTCTGATAACAGTAGCTGTATTGATAATGAGCTGAGATAAATTACTAGATGCTTTATCACTTTTGAGTTCTTGAATAAAGCGAATAGCACCTGATAACAGCACAAGTAAAATAATGATGATAAATGTTGTTGGATCTTTTTCTCCACTTGGTGCAAGCCATACATTCGTCACAAGTGAGACAAACGCAATCACTAAAAGGATAATCGTAAACGGATTGATAATAGATTCGTATATTTTCTTCCATAAAGGTGTTTCATTTGTCTTTGTAATAATATTACTACCATATTCTTCGCGATTGTTTTCTATTTGTGTGTCCGTCAATCCAGTAGACGTTGTGTCAAATAAACGATAAACCTCTTGAATAGGTTGTGTTAATGCTAGAAGCATTCTTTCTTTAATTGTTTGCATTTTTTCACCTCAATATAGTCTATTTTAGTTTTAAATGCTTACAAAATGGCAGGAAAATGCCATTTTATGTAGGCACCTAAAAACATCATCTTGCTTGTTGTATGCATCATCTGGCATTTTCCTCACCTCCTTAAAAAATAAAAAAATCTTATTATCGAACGACAATAAGATGACAAATAGCGCCATATTCATCGTTCAAGCTTTAACATCACAGGGCAATGAAATTACATTAGTCATCGCCTTAACGACAATCACTGCTGACCAACGAATAGTGTCTCCACTATTTTGCGGTAGTAATCCGTATCCCTGTGGTAGTCTCACCTACCGATACTTTATATAAATAAGTATACCTTATAACATCAAAAAGTCAAAGAAAAACGCTTTATTTTTTGCAAAACGGAATTTTTATGAAATGTAACGTTTTATATTGAAATGATTACTATTTTATAGTAGAATAAAAGAGCACAACGATGTGTTTTCAACTTATCATAATAGCGATGAGGCTACAAAAATTCTACCATTCCTAATCTTTGTAGTCTTTTTGCTGTTTTCTGATCAGTATCGTTGTTTTAAAGTACGATGACTTTAAAATGACGATTTTTTATTGAAAACATCACGTCAGTATGTAGTAAAGGAGGTAATAAAAGATATGCCAATATACGATTGTGGTAGGTGTGGATTTATTTATAATTCATTCGAAGGAGATACAAAAAATGGAGTGCCTAAGCATACTGAATTACACGATTTAAAATCAACGCTTTGCTCAATGTGTGGCATGAGTGAAAAAAAACGCTATATCCGACCTGCAACAGATTATAAAGGTTTAGAAGCACAGTGCTACTATTTATTTTCTGGTAAGTCCTCACCACTTAAATATGAGATAGATGAATTAGAAAATAAATATATCCTTGATGTCGGTGCAGGTTTTGGACGTGTCGGTGTACCATTTTTAGAATATGGCTCACATGTCACATTACTTGAAAAGAGTAAAGAAATGCTTGAAAAAATACCCCAACATATTCTTGATAAAGTAACCGTTATTCAAGAGGATATTTTAAAAGTAGATTTACCAAAAGAACAGTACGATGTCATCATTGCTGCTGACGGATTTCTTCAACATTTTACACCAAAGCAACAATGTATTATTGTTGAAAAATTAATGTACTCGCTTAAAAAGCAAGGGCAACTCATTTTAGAAGTGTTTATTCCAAATGATATGGCTATTTCTGTTGAAAAAGTCAAAGAGGCAAAACAAGGATTGTATTTTTTTTATCGAGCAAAAGCAACCTTACATTTACCAACAAAAGAAATACAAACAGATATTTCTATTCAAGAATGTATGGATAATGAAGTCATCAATCAATACCGTTTCATTCGCTTATTGTATTTGATTTTACCTGATGATATTCCGTGTTTATTAGAAAGAGCAGGTATTACGTATACAAGTTTAGTCAAAGAAAGATTTGATACGGCAGGATTGATACAAGAGAATTTAATCAATGCGAGTGGTATTGAGAAGAAAATAAAAAAAGATTGGATACAGGGTGGATATCCATTCTCAACAAGTGATACCAATCAAGTGAATTGGTTTAGATTTACCATTGAAAAATAGAGGAGATAATGATGAAAAAATTTGTAAAATTAACAACAACTTTAGCTTTAGTAGCCTTATTAGGTGCATGTCAACAAAATGGAGAAAGTGCTAGAAAAAATGCATCGGAAATTCAAAAAGAAAATACCGTGCAAAATGCAAATACAAAAGCAAGTATGGGAGAAGGAAAAACACAGTATCCATTAACGATTAAAACATGGGGATCAGATGGAAGTGAATTGGAAACAGTGTATACAAAATCTCCAGAGAAAGTATTAGCTGTTTATCAAGGAAGTATCGAAACATTACTTGCTTTAGGATTAGAAGACAGAATTGTCGCTGCATCTGGATTAGATAATGCTGTACCAGAAAATCAAAAAGCAGGTTTCTCTAAATTGAATTACTTAACAGAATTTGCACCATCTCTTGAAAAAGCAGCTTCTTTAGAACCAGATATGATTTTCTCATGGGGATCTTTATTCGGTGAAAAAACATTAGGAAATGCAAAAGACTGGGTAGACAAAAAAGTAAATATTTACGTTAACAGCAATACACGTCGTGTGAAAGACGGTGAAAAACGTATTAGTACATTAGAAAATGAATATACAGATATTTTAAATATCGGTAAAATTTTTGATGTACAATCAAAAGCAGAAGCAATTGTAAAAGATATGCAAGATACAATTAAAAAAGTGATTGATAAAACAAAAGACATGAAAGAAAAACCAAGTGTTTTAGTACTTGAAAATGAAAAAGATGCATTTAGAAACTACGGTAGTAATACACTAGGTGGAGATATGGTGACTAAATTAGGTGGTCAATTAAAAAATGCTGATGTTGCAAAATTAGGAAAAGAAGACTTAATTGCTGCTAACCCAGATGTGATTTTTGTTGTTTACATGCCTTATGAAGGAGATGACGCAGAAAAAGTAAAACAAGAGAATTTAGATAAAATCTTAAAAGATGAATCATTAGCAAGTTTAAATGCCATTAAAAATAAACGTGTTGTTCCAATCTTTTTAAGTGAAATGTATGCAAGTGCAACAAGAACAAAAGACGGTATTATCTCTTTTGCTAAAGGATTATATCCAAGTATTGACTTAGGAATGGATAAATAATCTATGGACAAACAAAAACGATTAGCAAAACCAATTCTATGGGCAATCATTTTATTTGTGGGCCTAATTGTTTCGATTTTAACAGCTATCACATTCGGAAATGCTGATTTATCCATTTCCGATGTGTATAGCGTAATAGGTTATGAGTTATTTCACTTTGAACAATTTCAAGCATTTGCTACAGGTGCAACGCACGACATTGTTTGGCTCATTCGTTTTCCAAGGGTTATACTCGCTCTAACGATTGGTATGGGACTTTCAGTATGTGGTGTGGTCATGCAATCTGTTGTGAAAAATCCTCTAGCAGATCCTTATATTTTAGGGATTTCATCAGGAGCCTCTTTTGGTGCAACACTCGCTATACTATTTGGTATTGGGTCTGTATTCGGTGCAAATGCAGTTGGTGTTATGGCATTTATTGGAGCGTTGATTACCTCTCTTCTTGTGTTGCTACTAGCAAACTTAGGAGGTCGAACAAATTTAACAAAAATCATTTTATCAGGATTAGCTGTCAGTGCGATTTGTTCGGCATTTTCTAATTTTGTGATTTATATTGCCAATGATAAAAGTGCCACTGTCCAAATTATGTTTTGGCTTATGGGTAGTATGGCAAGTGCAAAATGGCACATCATTGCAGTGGTGCTGCCTATTATGTTAGTAGGTACACTTATTTTTTGGTCTCAGTACCGACAATTAAATGTTATGCTATTAGGAGATGACACCGCCATTACATTGGGAATGAACACACAGCAATTAAGACGCTGGTATATTATTTTATCTTCTTTAATGGTAGGATTTGCTGTATATGCAGCAGGGGTTATTGGATTTGTAGGATTAGTCATTCCACATGCTGTACGTCTAGTATTTGGTAGCGACCATAAATACGTTATTCCGTTCAGTGCATTAGTTGGCTCTATTTTTGTGATATGGGCAGATGTTATGTCACGGATTGTATTAAGAAACTCTGAAATGCCTATTGGTATTTTGATTTCATTGATAGGTGCACCTTGCTTTATTTTTCTCATGATACGCCATACACATCGTGCAGGAGGTAAATAAAATGCAAGTACAAACAGACAAAGTAAATGTTATCTATGATAAAACGCCCATTTTACACGACATTACATTACAAGCAAAAGAAAATCAATTTATCGGATTGATTGGTCCAAATGGTAGTGGTAAATCCACACTGCTCAAATGCATTTATCGTACATTGGATGTCAATAGTGGCACGATTTTGTTAGATGGCACACCTATTCATCAATTTAATTATAAAGAAACTGCAAAAAAAATGGCTGTTGTGGCACAACACAATCAATACCAATTCGATTTTACAGTACAAGACATCGTGTTAATGGGAAGAACACCTTATAAGAGTATGTTTGACAAAGAAACTGAAGAAGATTATCGTATTATGGAGCATGCACTAACACTTGTGGACATGTTAGCGTATAAAGACCGAGAATTTTCAACATTATCAGGCGGCGAACAACAACGTGTTATTTTAGCAAGAGCCTTAACACAACAACCATCATGTTTAATTTTAGATGAACCAACTAATCACTTGGATATCAAACATCAACTCATGCTATTACAAACGGTCAAAAAATTAGATATGACTGTTATTGCAGCTATACACGACTTGAATATGGCTGCAATGTATTGCGACATTATTTACGTCCTTTATCAAGGACGTATCGTAGCTGTGGGCACTCCAAAAGAGGTACTAACAAAAGAGTTAATTAAAGACGTTTATCAAGTAAATACAGATATAATCACTGATAAAAACGGACATTTACACATTTTATTTTTAGATGATTAAAATAAACACTCCAAACAGACTGTTTGGGGTGTTTTTGAGCATATATATGTCTACGCCTGATTTTTAAAAGGATAGAATCGGTTTGATTTTATTCTCACGTATCTTATGATAAAATATCCTTAGAGGTGAAAAAAATGAATATTGGTTTTATTGGATTAGGTGTTATGGGTAAATCAATCGTATCCCATTTGTTAAATGCAGAGCATCATGTTGTGGTGTATACACGCACAAAAGAAAGTGCACAAGAGGCATTGGATAAAGGTGCTGTTTGGACAGAAACTCCTGCTCAAGTGACAAAGCAAGTTGATATTGTCATGACAATGGTGGGGTATCCAAGTGATGTTGAGGAAGTATATTTTGGCGGAAACGGTATTTTTTCTGTTGATATAACAGGAAAAATTTTAATTGATTTAACAACTAGTACACCACGACTCGCAAAAAGAATTTATGAAGAAGCTGTTAAAAGAAGTGCAAATGCATTAGATGCACCTGTTTCAGGAGGAGATATTGGTGCAAAAAATGGCACACTGACGACAATGGTTGGAGGCGATCAAGAAGTCTTTGAAAAAGTGGAATTATTGTTAGGTGTTTTTTCAAGTAAAGTACGTTTACAAGGAGAATCTGGTGCCGGACAACATACAAAAATGGCAAATCAAATTATGATTGCAGGTACAATGACAGGTATGACAGAACTACTGGTATATGCAAAAGCAGCAGGATTAAGTCTTGAGCAAGTACTAGATACAGTTGGAGCAGGCAGTGCTGCAAACTGGTCTTTAACCAACTACGCACCTCGAGTTTTAAAAGACGATTTTGCAGCAGGGTTTTATGCGAAGCACTTTTTAAAAGACTTGCGTATTGCTTTAGATGAGGCAAAAGAAATGGGGGTTGACTTACCTGCGACTCAAACAGCGGAACGTGTTTATGCACAATTAGTTGAAGCAGGATACGGTGATTTAGGCACACAAAGTCTTATTAAAATGTATACAAATCATGCGTAAATAAGTAAATTTATTTTTTTATAAAAAAAATAGTATTAAATCAAGTCATTTTCTGTTAAAATAAGTCTAGTCAGTTAGTGATATGATATAAATGAAATATTGGTTAAGAAAGCAATATTTGAAAGAGGAGTGAACAGAATATGAAGTCATCACAACTAGCAGCGATTATTCGTCGCTTGGAAGCAATGGTTGAGGATACATCTGATGTCGAAACAAGACGTTTTGAAAAAGACGGTGTTGAAAAATGTGTTGTACGTTATAATCATGAAACAGAAAGCTTTGAATTAGAAGAAACAGGAACAAATCAACCTTATCAGTTTGATGAATTAGATTTAGTAGCGATTGAAATTTTTGAATTATTACAAGACGCATAATCATAAAAAAAGTAAGAGGTACAGACATCATTTATAGAAATTTATTTTTAAAATGTCTATACCTCTTTTTGTATACCTTCTTTTAATAAGTTAATATATAAAAAGTGTTTAGTAAAATAAACATATCATAAAGAAAAGTGAGTGAGTTATGAAAAAAAACGAGATGATGGATAGGCCAATTGTACAATCTAATATCGTTACCTATATGAGAGAAAAACAAAGAAAATTTACTGGAATTGTTGGAGAAATAGAAGCGTATGCCAATGAACGACGTATTCCGATTATTCCACACGAAACAGCTGTTTTTTTAGATTTTTTATTAGGGCAACTAAAACCTGAAAAGATTTTAGAAATTGGAGCAGCGATTGGATTTTCAGGCTTGTTAATGGCACAGCATCTATCACCAAATGGGCATTTGACAACGATTGATAGATTTGACGTCATGATTGAGCGAGCAAAAGCAAATTTTGAGCGTTCGGATATGTCTGATAAAATTACGTTATTGGAAGGCGATGCAGAACACGTTTTACCAACGCTAACAGAACAATACGATGTGATTTTTATGGATAGTGCTAAATCAAAATATTATGATTTTCTTCCACATTGTATCCGATTGTTAAAAGTCGGAGGTGTTTTAATTGTAGATGATATTTTTCAAGGTGGTACGATTTTAGATGATATTGAAACTATTCCTCGTCGTGTTAGAAAAATTCATCGTCGCTTAAATCAATTTTTAGATTTGGTACAAACACATCCAGATTTAAAATCAACTTTACTTCCATTGGGAGATGGTATTGTTTTAATTGAAAAAAAATCAGAGGTTCATATTGAATTGGAAAAGGAATAACTATAAAGTTAAGTTTCATTGAAATCAATCAGTGGATACAATTTCACGAAATAAATAGCGTTAATATAAAGAAATTTAGTCGTTTTTGAGTTTGAAATTATTATGAAAGCATGTTGTTTATTCAAATCATTATCAAATGCGAAGATGTAAAATTATCAAAATATAATCATTTTGGAAGAAAGTTTAAAGATGATTTAACTTGTATATTAAATGATTATATCAGATACAATGTATATGTTTTTAGACATATTTTATAGCAATAACGATTTGATTGGGTTAAACTTTGATGGCAGTATTTCTGTTTGATAAATATTTTAACATGATAATGTGAATAAGTGTGGCAAGGGGGTATCTAAATTCCTTTAATGAAGTGTTTAGAACTCCCTTTGTTTTTTCTTCTTATTACTTATCGTTGTACTGATTGTTGTCTATAAAATATTTATCTGTTAATGTTCATCATTTTCTTGTATAATCATTCGTGAGAAATATCTCCTTTTTTAATTGCAGTCATTCAAACAGATGTTTCTCTTTTTTGTCGATTGTTATACACAAAATGATGTTGGTGGATTTACCTCTACAAACACAATTATTTTGGAACAAAGTAAATAGTACATTATGTAACTTTGAGTAAAATGAAAGGAATAGAAAAGAATATGAAAGAATTTTATAGGCGGGTTAGCCGCTTTTCAATACGAAAACTCTCAATAGGTGTAGCTTCTGTTTTATTGGGGACGAGTTTTTTAGCTGCTGCATCACCAGAAATGGTACATACAGAGGAAACAATAAAGTCAAAAATCACGTATCATTATGTTAGTGAGGAAGAATTAACTGATGATGAGAAAGCTTTGATTATTAGTGCTTTGCCGTCTGATAAAGTGACGGGAGATACGACTTATTACATGGTTTATCGTCCGGATACAAATAGAACTCTGCCAAATACAGGTGAAGAATGGTCAACACTTGTGGCGGGAGCAGGGGTCACATTGTTGGTGTGTGCCTTAACTTTTCTTCGTAAGAAGAAAAAATGGGTCGTGACAGTATTGTTAGTTACTACCTTAGGACAAGTTGTTGTAGTGCCAAATGCATCTGCATTGACTCACAATTTATTTGCAAATCTTACACAAGAGTTTAGCTTGTCAAATGGTGCGCTTTTACCTGAAACAGTTCGTGACATTGAAGGTTATCGCTTTATCGGTTATATCATTGACAAAAATTCTAAAGTAGATAGAGAAACATTAGAGCAGACGAATGTGGCTATCTCAGAAGAAACGGTCACTCAAGATACAGTAAATACGACTGAAATACCAAAAGTACCTAAGAATCCAGAAATAGTGAATACCCCTGAAGTCCCAACACAACCAGAAATTCCAGAAGTAGAAACACCAACTGGTACAGAAACTACAGCAGAAACGCCAACGGAAACGGAAGTGCCTAATGAGTCAACTACTGGAGAAACAGAAAGTCCAGAGATAGATAATACACCGACAACACCAACGCAACCGGAAAATTCGGAAGAAGAAACACCGACTGGTACAGAAACTACAACAGAAACGCCAACGGAAACGGAAATACCAAACGAGTCAACTACTGGAGAAACAGAAAGTTCAGATACAGGTAATGCACCTGTAACACCAACGCAACCAGAAAATTCGGAAGAAGAAACAACGACTGGTACAGAAACTACAACAGAAACGCCAACAGAAACGGGAGTACCAAACGAGTCAACTACTGGAGAAACAGAAAGTCCAGAGATAGATAGTGCACCGACAACACCAACACAACCAGAAAATCCGGAAGAAGAAACACCGACTGGTACAGAAACTACAACAGATACGCCAACAGAAACAGAAGTGCCAAATGGGTCAACTACTGGAGAAACAGAAAGTTCAGATACAGGTAATGCACCGACAACACCAACGCAACCAGAAAATTCGGAAGAAGAAACACCAACTGGTACAGAAACTACAACAGATACGCCAACAGAAATGCCAGAACCAGAGAAACATCATGATGTTTTAGGGGGAGAGGTGCTGACAGTTACGAAGCCTTTGGCGCCAATTGAGTTAATGGTTTCAGTAGATAAATTAGACAAAGGTCTACAAAAAGAAGTTGATACAACGAAAAAAACACCAACAAGTATTGCTGCCTATGAGACTGCAAAACAAAATGCACTACGAATCTTGGAAGAGGCAAATGCTAAAATTGTAGATCCAACAACCAGTGCAGAAGCCATTGCCGAGGAAAAACTGAAAGTAGAAGAAGCATTTAGAAAACTGGAGGAAGCAGAAGCTGCTTTAGAAAATGTATCGCTTACGAAGCCAGTCTTAGAATTGCAGACATTAGATAAGCAAGAAAAAGACAAGTCGATTCGAGTGCAGTATCAATTAACAGATCCTGATGCTACTTTTATTTCTGCTACTGCTCAAATTTATTCGGAAGATAAGTTGGTGAAAGAAGTTCAACTTTCAGAAAGAGATTTAGCTGGAGTTGATATTTCAGGATTAGACTATTATGTGGATTACAAATTAAAAACGACTTTTGAGTATGCAACATTAGCTGAAAATGCGCGTGAAACACTTTCAAATATTGAATCCTTTGTCTTAGAACGTAAGCAGATTGAATTAAAAAATTTACGTGACTTATCACTATATACTTACCGAAATGGTATCAAAACAAAAGTTATTAGTTTATCAGAAATTGGTCCTATAGATGAATATTTTGCAAGCTTTATATCAGAAAGTGGTAAGGAAGTTCAATTACCAATCAAGGAAATTATAGCTCAAGATAATGGCTTTAAAGTAGTAGCGACTCACCCTGAACTTGTGAAACTTAATGAAACAGATGAGTATGAAGATAATTACAGTTTTATTGTGAGTCGATTGGCACCAGCGAAAAATGATATCTATACTTCTTTTAAAGATTTGATTACGTCAATCAATGCTAATCCAAGTGGAGTATTTACTTTAGGAGCTGATTTGAGTGCTGGAGAGATGGAAGTTCCAGTTTCTAGTTACGTGACGGTTCCGTTTACAGGTACTTTAAATGGATTGTATGACGGTAAAAATTACACGATTTATGACTTGAAGGCACCTCTGTTTGAAACAACTATGAATGCCACTTTACAAAACCTTAATTTATCTAATGTTAACATTCAATCACCAAAAGCAAATGTAGGTGCTCTTGTTAATCAAGCAACTGGCACGCAGATTGAAAATGTAGCGATTGAGGGCAGCATTACGGCTCCTTATAATGTTGCTGGATTGGTTTATTCAGCACAATCGAATACAAATATCCGTAATGTAGATCTTAACATGAAAATCACTACAACAGCGACTGATACAGAAATGAAATCGGGTGGTCTTGTAGGACAAATTGGTAACAGTAACATTCAAAAAGTACATGCAAATGTCATGATTGATACTAAAGTAAAAGCAGCACAAGACTTTGGTGGAGTTCTAGGTGTTGCTACAAACAATGTGAATGTATCAGATGTCTATGTCGAAGGAGCATTGGAAAATAAAGGTGGTGGCCGAGTTGGAGCGATTAGTGGAAGTGCAGGTCGTGCAGTCTTTAATCGAATCGTATCGGCAATTCCTGTAACAAATGGTTCTACTTTAAATGGATCGGGCGATGGTATCAATGCAACAGAGATTTATGGCGTTGAAGGGAAATCGACTGCCAATGTTAAGTCTGGAAAAGTAAATTTAATTTCTCCAGAAGTCGCAGCAGAAAAAGTGAACGAAATGGGAATAACAGCTACTTTATCTGATAAGGAAACTTTGATTGGACAAAGTTCTAAAATGATCGATTATAGTAACTTACCTCACTATGAATCGACACGAGAGATGGCTTATCGTAATACCGAAAAACTTTTACCGTTTTATAATCGTGAGTATATTGTGAAGCAAGGGAATAAGATTGATACATCAAGTAAGTTGTATACAACAAAACTAGTGTCGATTGTCCCAATGAAAGATAATGAAGTCATTGCTAACCTTTATAAAAATAAGGAAGCAATCAATCGTTTGCTTTTAAACTATGCAGACGGTACAGTAGAATACTTAGATATTACTCCAGGTTCAGCTTTTGCAGCTAATACGATTCAAGAATATGGAATCAATGGAACTGAATTGCTCTATACACCAGAACAATTTATGATATCCCCAGCAGAAGTTATTGAAACAGCAATGAAACGAGTAGAGGGATTAACGTATTTCTCAGATGATGTTTGGAAAGTAACTCAAGGTCATCCAGAAAGAGTGTCTGATAGTCCAAGTCTTGAACCACTTGAAAAATATCAAAATGATATTTTAGAAGTACTATATTTAAAAGATGTCTTTAAGAAAGTGAATGACCGTGCACAAGATATTTTTGAAGCAGCACTTTCTCAAAGTGTAGCTGGAGATTTTACTTCAACACCGTTAAAAGAACAGATGAAGGATTATATGAAAAAGAATGCTGTTGCAATTCTTGTAGGAGCAAGTTACCTCAATCGACTCTATAATATTCAATTTGACGAGATGAATGTTGGAGAATTGGTAACTTTCTATCAAAATTTCTTCGGTACGCAAGTAAATAGTTTAGAATGGCTAGCAAATCTTGGCCGTATGGGAAATGATGCACTCGATATTAAGAATAATCCGGTAACGTATACAAAATGGATTGCCCCAGTATCTGGATATGAGAATCTTCGTGATTATCTAAGTGCTTATCGTACACGTTTTACGAAGCTTAATGAAAATGATTGGTTTAAGTCTGCGACAAAAGCGTATATCGTAGAAGTACAATCAAAAGAAGTACCAAATCAAATGTATCAAGTATACGACCAGCTTAATCGTATCGATCATCCTCGTATGATTTTGCCACTCTTAAACTTGACATCTGAAGGAATTTATATCATGAGTAATATGACAACTTTATCTTTTGGTATGTATGATCGTTATATGGATATGTCGCTTAAAGAAACAAATCCTGATAAATATGCAAGTGAATTAAAACGTGTCAACAATCTGGTGGATTATTTTGCTAAAATACAAGGAGATCATTTTGATTTCTGGTATCGAATGGCTAGACCAGAAGTTAAAGCACTTATGTATAGTAGAAGTAATATGCCAATTCCGTCATGGGACGGTTACTCTATTCCTCGATTCGATAACAAGCCAGCTTATTGGATGTCGAAGTTTGGAGAAGGAGCATCAAGCCGTATGACAGACTTCTTTGCACCAATTGGTAAACACTATATGCCAAACGGTGTTGGTGCATATGCAACCGGTAGCTTAGTTCACTATGTAATTGATAATATGCTTAGCCAGTATGGTCAATCTGTCTTCACTCATGAAATGACTCATAATATGGATGGGACGGTTTATCTTGGTGGATATGGGCGTAGAGAATTCTTTGGTGCAGAAGTTTATGCTCAAGGACTTCTACAATCGACAACATCAGCAACTAATCCGATTTTTGCACTCAATACAAATATAGACTTCTCTATTGCAGAAGATGGAAAATATGCAAACAATCGTGTTCATAACTTATCACCAGAACGTTTCCAAACCCAAGCAGACTTGAAAGAATACCTTCAAGGTCGTATGGATGTGATTTATACTCTTGAAGCTTTGGAAGGAAATGCTTTAGTGAAATTAGCCAAAGAAGACCAAGCATTGTTCTATAAGAAAATTGAACGTATCAATGACATCGGGGAATCGAGAATCCGTCAACTAAGTGCAGAAGATTTAGAATCTCTCACTTTAGAAAGTGTTGATAATTTGGTAGAAAATGATATTCTGCTTGGTGTTCATGGACTTCATGGTAATAAAGAGAAGATTAGTAAAAATGGTTATGACATCGAACATTTATTTGCTGCGAACTATAGTGGTTTGACGAATCCAAATGGATCTTCAGATACTTTGAGTATTAAACGTTTGAGTAACGAATTACTAGCTGAAACAGGTTATGAAGGCTTTGTTGCTTATTTATCGAATCAATACCGTGCTGAAGCTCGAGCTACAGGTAAAGTATTTAATGATGAGTATATTCTTAAGAAAATTACCAATGATGAGTTTTCAAATTTCCACGACTTTAAAAAAGCAATGTACAAACGTCGTCTAGATAAAGTTAATCAGCTGAAACCAGTGACCTTTACTTATAATCAGAAAACTTATACAGCAGATGAAGCAATATTAAATAAATTGATAAATGATGCTATTCAAGCAGATTTGGTCGCATTAAAAGCTCAGAAAGCAACACCAAATCTACTTGCACTTAAAGAAGCGATTTTCAAAGCGTATCTTTTAGATACGAATGACTTTAGAGGTTCGATTTATCAAAACTCTAATTAAGTCAGTGAATTTTTGCAAAATAGATAAGTTAAAATGGCTCTATGTCAAATAGGGTTGATAGCTCATAAAGATAGTGATTTAACAGATGTTAAGTCACTATCTTTTTTTATTTTAAGTCACAATGATGTACGGCCTCTACAATATGAAAAGAAGCAATACTGATACGTGCGTTAGGAAATACATGCTGAGATAACTGAATATAAGGTAAAATATATCAATCATGATAGTTTTAGTAGAGTTTTATATGAAATTAGGGTTGCTAGATTATCCCATCAACCCTAAAAATATATAATCATTAAATATCCTATGAGATGCTTTTTTGTATTACTGGTTAACTTAATTTAATAATTTACTATAGTTGAGATTTTAATAGTTATTTATTGGCAACCAAAAAAGAATTTGGTAATATAAAACTAACCAAAAGAGAATAACTTAGAAAGAGACACTTATTTATGAACAATAGAATAGCAGAATTTAGAAAATTATTAGGTTTATCACAGCACAGACTTGCAAAATTAGTAGGACTAAAAAGGCACTCGATAATGTCATATGAAAATAAAACAAAAATACCAAACATAAAAGTAGCTTATGAAATTAGTAAAATTTTAAATAAAGATATTAAGGAAGTGTTTATTTTTGAATAAAAATTTTAGGAGATGTGTTGAAAAGAAAATGTTTATTTTAAAATATAAATCTACAATAGGAGTATTTTTTGCAACTTTGATTTTTGTTTTTTTAAAACGTTTGATGCTTATAGATTCTTTTGCAATCACTTTTTTTACATTTTTATTTGAACTTTTTTTAAATTCTAAAAAAAAATAGCATAAGATACATAATGAATATTTAGTTGATACGTAATATTAAGTGAGATTATTTTTTTAATAGTAAATTATATAATTAAGTTAGCCAGTAGTATAAAAAAAGCATCTCATAGGATATACTTTTAGTAACAACAAAAAAGGATACCAAGAGATGCAAGAATACTATACACAAAAGGCAAACATATAACAGAAAAAGAACGTTACTTCATCGAAAAATGGAAAAAAGAAGGAAAAAGCAATAGAGAAATCGGTAGATTATTGGGGAAAAATCACCAAACTATCAATAATGAAATCAAACGTGGACTCTTTTCATGGTGGCACTAAAGAATACTCTGCTCAAAAGGCACAAAATGATTCGCAAATTACAATAAGTAAGGTAGCCGTTTCCGATAATTTGTAAGCGTGTGTATAATTAAATAATTTAGAATTTGTGAGGGACAGAATGTATAAAGAAAATAATAAAATAAGTTTCTCGACTAGAGTGAAAGAACTTTTTATAGACTGGTTGGTCATATGTGCATATCTGGTATGTTTATTTATCGTTTGTATTTTATTTTACAAATGGGTATTAAAAGAAATTCCCGCATTTACGTATATGCAGTCTCAGATCATCGCTTTTGTTTCGTCCGTTATTCCGATAATTCTATTTTTCACTTATCTTGATTATAATGGTGGAAGTATTGGAAAAAGAAAGATGGGACTAAAGTTGGTTTATAAAAATAAAAACTATAGTTCTGCTTTAGTTCGAAATATAATAAAGTTTTTACCGTGGCAATTAGGGCATATGAGAACTATCAGGGGGATGTATACTGGCTTCGATACTATTAGTATAGTTTTAGAGGTATTATCAGTTGGACTCATGTTAGTTTTATTTTTAATGGGAACCATAAGAAATGATAAAAGACATTTAGGAGATTTAATCGCTGGAACTCAAGTTTTGATAGAAAAATAAATTTTAATTATTCAAGTTTAAAACCTCAATTTACGACTCTTCGTTAAATCGTGTTGGTGGAGAGAAATAGTGAGTATATTGGTAGTGAATGACATCAGCCATTCACTGCCTTTTTCAGATTCTTTTTCTGTCGCATAGAAAGATGTTGTATGATACACACAATCTAAAATAAAAAAATGTCTGTATTTATTTGAACTGTATTTTCGAGCGTTAGATATTTTGTTTAACTTTTCGAATGTAGTTCATTTTATTATTCATAATACCTTTTAATTATTGGAAGAAAACCAATAAAAAATGTTATAATAATATGGAAAATCAAATTGTTAAAAAAGCGACAGTTTTTAAGTGCAAGACGAAAGGTTGGCTTAAAAACATAGTAAGACATATAGCTTGTTCGCCAAATAGCGACAAGCATCTTAATAAGAGCAACTTTAGTTGCCTTATTAAGCAATGTGTTGCATCCCCCTAAATAATTAAAAGGAGAAATTGTATGATAAAACTAATAGCAATAGATATGGATGGTACTCTCTTGAATGAAGCAAAAGAAGTGACTAAACCACAAATTGAAATGCTTCATAAAGCCGTTGAAAAAGGTATAAAAATTGTGATTTGTACAGGACGGGCATTGTCTGGAGTAAAGCCGATTTATGAAAAAATAGGATTAAAACAAGATGAGTATGCCATATTAAATAATGGTTGTTCCACACATCATACATCAGATTGGTCATTGGTGAGTTGGCACCAATTAACAAAAAATGATATGTTGTATTTAAATCGTATCAATCATGAAAATAAAGATGTACAATTTACACTATTTGATGAGGAACATTATTTTTGTGTTGATGAAGAGCCTCAAGAACAAGTGAAAAAAGATGCCTCACTTGTCTTTTTAGAACCTCAATTTTTATCTATTGATGAAGCAATTAGTGGCGAATATACGATGTTTCAAGGCATGTTTCTCGCTGCTCCTGAAAGGCTAGATATATTCCAAGAAAAATATGAAAAAGAGTTATCAGAACATTTTAGTGTTGTACGAAGTCAATCTTATATTTTTGAAACAATGCCAAAAGGAGCAACAAAAGCCACGGCGTTAGAGAAATTAGCCAATAGTTTAAATATTAAACGAGAAGAGATTATGGCAATTGGAGATGCAAATAACGATTTAGAAATGCTTGCATATGCAGGAGTGAGTGTTGCTATGGGAAATGCTACAGAAAATGTTAAAGCAATTGCTACACATATTACAGATACAAATGAACAAGACGGCGTTGCCAAAGCGATTGAGCTATACGCTTTGGAACAGGAGGTATAAAATGTTTGATAGGCTACCGTTTTATGCTTCTATTCAAGCAATAACACCAATTCAGAAAGGGTATTCGGTAGATAAAAAATTTTATATCAAAGATAAAGACGGGAAAGAATTTCTTTTGCGTCTTGTCTCTACTGATAAAGCATCTAATCAAATGCCTTTGTTAGAAAAAATAAAGGCTATAAAAAATCCCTATATTTCTCATTTAGTTGATTATGGTTCTTTAACAGATACAACTGATTTTTTACTCTTTGAATGGAAACAAGGTGTTATTTTAAGAAATGTCATACATTCACTACCTATAAAACAGCAATATGCATTAGGGATAGAGTGCGGACAATATTTGACAGAAATACACGGTATATCTGTCGATGTTCAATGTCATTTTTTGGACTATTATCAACAAAAAGTAGATAATAAACTAAAAAATGCGAATAGCATTGATATAAAAGTAAACCATTTTGATACGTTTGTTGATCATCTTCAATCGAATATATTTTTGATGAAGCAACGGCCCATCAAAATTGAACATGGTGATTTTCATGTGGGAAATATGATATATGACGGTCAACATATTCATGTCATTGATTGGGACAGAAGTGAGTATGGAGATCCTTATGATGAGTTTAAACCGTTTGCGTTTAATGTGGAAAAAAGTGCTGCTTTTCAAACAGGTATTATTGATGGGTATTTTCATGGTCGAATTCCTGATGATTTTTTTCCGGTTTTAAGTGTGTATGCTGCTGAATTTTGTATTGGTAATTTGTATTGGGCATATCATTTTGGGAAAAAAGAAGATATGACAATGATGTATCAACTAGCCGAGACAATTTATGATTATTTCAAAGGATTTACACAAACAACGCCGACCTGGTACGGAAAATATTGATTTTCAGAAAATGTTTGAAAACATATTAGTTGCTTATTAGGTGATTTGTGTTATACTGTTATAGGAACAAAAGAGAGTTTTAAGTTTTTAGATAAAGGCTTGGTCTGTACCGAGCCATTTTTTACGTGAAGAGCGTTTCAAACAAGAAAAACTCTCTATTTAAAAAAGAGAGAGGTAATATATGAAATTTTCAGAATTAGGATTAAGTGATATCCTTTTAAAATCCATTAAAAATATGGGATTTGAGGAGGCTACTCCTATCCAAGAACAAACGATTCCGTTGGCATTATCTGGTGCTGATGTTATTGGCCAAGCACAAACAGGAACAGGAAAAACAGCATCATTTGGGTTACCAATGCTTGAAAAAATTGACACTTCTCATCGTGTTATTCAAGGATTAGTCATTGCCCCAACACGTGAATTAGCTATTCAAACACAAGAAGAGCTATTCCGTTTAAGTAAAGACAAACGTGTTAGAGTGAATGTTGTATACGGAGGCAGTGATATTGGTCGTCAGATTAAGCAGTTAAAAGATGTGCCGCATATTTTAGTTGGAACACCTGGACGTTTATTAGACCACATTAAACGCAAAACCATTTCATTAAGTCATATCGAAACATTGGTTTTAGACGAAGCTGATGAAATGTTGAACATGGGATTTTTGGAAGATATTGAAAGCATTATTCAATTAACACCAGAAACTAGACAAACACTATTATTTTCTGCAACAATGCCAGAAGCAATTAAACGTATTGGTGTGACTTTCATGAAGTCTCCAGAACATGTACGCATTAAAACAAAAGAAATGACAGCTAATTTAATTGATCAATATTTTGTGAAATGTAAAGAAAATGAAAAATTTGATATTATGACACGTTTATTTGATGTACAATCTCCAGAATTAACCATTATTTTTGGTCGTACAAAACGCCGTGTTGATGAGTTAGCTAGTGGACTAGAGGCTAGAGGATATAAAGCTGAAGGGATTCATGGAGATTTATCTCAACAAAAACGTATGAGTGTTTTACGTGCATTCAAGAGTGGTAAATTAGATATTTTAGTAGCCACAGACGTTGCAGCGCGTGGACTAGATATTTCAGGTGTCACACATGTGTATAATTATGATGTACCACAAGATCCAGAAAGCTATGTACACCGTATTGGAAGAACAGGACGTGCCGGTAAAGAAGGTATGTCTGTAACACTTGTAACACCACATGAAATGGATTATTTAAGAACGATTGAGGACTTAACAAGAAAACGTATGACACCTTTACGTCCACCAACTAGTCAAGAAGCGTTCGAGGGACAACTACGTGTTGCGTTAGACCAAGTTGATCAAATGATTTCTGATGTTGAATTATCTGATTTTGAATCTGCTGTGAATGTATTGTTGAGTAAATATACACCAACAGAATTGGCAACAGTTTTAATGAAAACATTAGCACGCGATAAAGAAGAAATTCCTGTTAATATTACACCTGAAAAACCATTACCAATGCGTAAACGTCAAACAAGACGTGACGGTGGAAACCGCCGTTACAATGATAGAAACCATGAAAAAGGTGGAAATAGACGTTACCGTGATAGACGTGATGATAAAGGTGGCAGTCGATACAATGATCGTAAACAAGATAGAACAGACCGCTACGACAGAAAATCAAAAGACGGCAGACGTGACAAAGGATTTACAATTCGTAAAAAATAAATAAGTCTATAAAAATAAAGTTAAAAAAGCTTTAAATCAACATGCCTAACAAGTTGATTTAAAGCTTTTTTGATTGTCTGTTCAATCGTGTTGATACCAACACGATTGAACGAAGAGCCAGTGAATATGTTTATATTTACTTTTAATGAAAAAAGGATTAGAATTTAGAAAAAAGGAGGAAATACTATGTTTGAACATTTTGTGAAAATGGAAACATTTATGTACGAAACAATGCCATTTCTCATTTGTATCATGTCTGCTGTACTATTGATATGGATACCATGTTTAATATATATTAGAGAAAAGCGGTGGGCTAAGTATTTAAATCTTGTTACTTTATTGTTTTTAATTGGAACAAGTGTGTATATTTATACAGATTTCAAAACATACGAAGAGATTTCTAAAAAAGAAAAATATGTTAACGCAGCTGTGCGTGAATACAAATTATTGCTTTTTTCTGGAGAAGCATATAGTTATCCAGAATTAAAACAAGCTTCACAAGAATATATGAAAGATACATTCGAAAATATTGGCTTGTATGATGCGAATACAGTAGAAGAAGTTGTTGAGTATTTAGGAAAAGATGATCTATTTTATTATTTTGATATAGCTGGACAACAACTCTCTGTGACACATCATTATGGTGCCATAGATGATAATATACAAGAGGCAAAACGTGAGGGGATACAATACACGTTGACTGATAAAAATTTTGAAAATATCGGCTTTATCAATCAATCTAGTATTTTTTTCATCAAATATCACATTCCAAAATCTATGGAAGATAAAATAGTTGAAAAAGAGGTTGAAACAACAGCAAAATATCAAAAAAAGGTCGTTAAAAAATGGATAATACCATAATTAAAAGTTGACAAAAAGTAAACTTTTAATGTATGATGTTAGTGAGGTGACATTATGCAAATTGGTGTTTTATCTTTTAATCATTTTCATCATGATGTATCAAGAAAAATTATTCATATTGATATGGATGCATTTTATGCGTCTGTTGAGATTCGAGAAAATCCGAGTTTAAAAAATAAACCTGTTGTTATTGCTCAGCATCCAAAAGAAACAAATGGTAGAGGGATTGTTTCCACGTGTAATTATATCGCTAGACAATATGGTATTCATTCCGCCATGTCTTCTCAAAAAGCTTATGAATTATGTCCAAACGCTGTTTTTATTAAAGGGAATATGACATTATATGCCTCTGTTTCTCAACAAATTCGAGAGATTTTTAAACGATATACCGACAAAATAGAACCCCTTTCTCTTGATGAGGCGTTTTTGGACGTAACAGAGAATAAAAAAGGGTATAAAAGTGCGATATATATTGCTAAGTGTATTCAAAAAGATATATGGGAAGAATTACATTTGACTTGTTCAGCAGGTGTTTCGTATAACAAATTTTTAGCAAAAATTGCTAGTGACTATCAAAAACCGTCAGGGTTAACAACCATTACACCTGAGGAAGCACAAAGTTTTTTAAATGAGCTACCCATTGAAAAATTTTATGGTGTTGGAAAAAAATCTGTTGAAAAACTACATGAACAAGGTATTTTTAAAGGAAAAGATATTTTAGAAATAGACGCTACACGTTTATTACAGCAATTTGGGAAATCAGGATTTTCATTATTGCAACGTGCAAATGGTATCGATAATAGTCCCGTTAAATCAAATAGAAAGCGTAAATCATTAGGTAGAGAGAACACTTTTTATCCAGAAATTTCAACAGAAAATGAAGTCCAAATAGCTATTCGCAAACTAGCCAAGTCTGTTAGTAAGCAACTACAAGTAAAAGACTTACGTGGAAACATTGTAACACTTAAAATTCGGTATACAGATTTTGAAACCATTACACGTCAACAAAAATTAGATAAAATGGTAGAAAATGAGGACTTTTTATTTCAAAAAGCAATAGAATTATGGGAAGAATATGGAGATTTGGATAAAAACATTCGATTGATTGGCGTTTCTGTCAGTGGTTTGGAACAAAAGAAAATTGAAAGAATTGTTTTAGATATATAATTGTTTGTATTACACTATATTTTCTCGTATAATAAAAGAATATTCCAAGTTTTAGGAGATTATAAAACATGAAAAAACGTATATTTTCTGGCGTCCAACCAACTGGTATTCCAACCATTGGTAACTATGTTGGCGCAATGAAACATTTTGTGGATTTACAAGATGAGTACGACTGTATCTATTGTGTTGTCGATCAACATGCCATCACTGTTTCACAAAATCCAACCGTATTAAAAGAACAAACTCGATCATTAGCCGCTTTATATATTGCTTTAGGAATCGATCCTAAAAAATCAACATTATTTATTCAATCAGAAGTTCCTGCACATTCACAAGCTGCTTGGATTGCTTTGTGTAATGTCGGTATTGGAGAGTTAGAGCGTATGACGCAATATAAAGATAAATCGGCTAAACAAGAAACGGTTTCTGCTGGCTTATTGTGTTATCCGCCTTTAATGGCTGTCGATATTGCTTTGTATGACACGCATGTTGTACCTGTTGGAGATGATCAAAAGCAACATATTGAGTTGACACGTGACTTTGTAAATCGTTTTAATAGCCGTTATGGTCAAGGTCAAGACTTACTTGTTTTACCAGAACCGCTTATTCAATCATCGGGTGCTCGTGTTATGAGTTTACAAGATCCAACGAAAAAAATGTCTAAATCAGACAGCAATCAAAAATCTTACGTGCTTTTGTTAGATGAACCAAGTGTTATTCGTAAAAAAATAAAAAGTGCCGTAACAGATTCAAGCGGTTTAGTATATTATGATAAAGAAAATAAACCGGGTGTATCTAATTTGTTAACAATCTTTTCTGTTTTTTCTGGACGTTCTATTCAAGATTTGGAGCAAGAATATCGTGAAGCAGGATATGGTAAATTTAAAACAGATTTAGCCGAAACAATTATTTCTGTTTTAGAACCTATTCAAGAACGCTATAATGCTTTACTTCATTCACAAGAATTAGATCGTATTTTAGATGAAGGTGCAAAACGTGCCAATGACATTGCCAATGAAACATTAAAAAGAATGGAAAAAGCTATAGGCTTAGGAAGATAAAAGGTTGATATAAAATGGATATTTTTAAAAAATTAGATCAATTTATGAAAAAAAATGCGCATTTATATACCACGGAAGATGAAGCAATTCAAAGCTTTTTAAATCAAATTGAGAAAGAAGATATTAATCCATATTTTTCAGAAGCATTTGAAAGTGATGAGATGGATACGATAGACGAGATTTATGATTTATTAGAGCAATTAGAGTTTGAACCAAATAGAAGTAAAAAACGAAAAATATGTGACAAAATCTTGGCGTTAGACCCAGATAATATTGATGCACAAATAATGTTGTTATCTCAAGAAAATATCATTGATTTTCTTCAAGGACTAAAAAAACTTGAAGAATCTGAAAAACAAAAGTGGTTAAAAACAAATCAAGCTGGTTGGATATATTTTGAAGAAAGACCTTATTTAAGAATGAAATATATTTTAGGTCAAGAATATTTGAAGCAATTTATGGTTAAAAAAGCAAAAGAGTGTTTTGAAGAATTATATTTTCAACTAGATAAAAATGATCATCAAGGTGCTCGTTATGAATTGATGTATATTTATTGTCTACTTTCAGATTGGGAAAAAGCGAGTAATCTTTTTTATAGTCAATCTTATTTTAAAAACGATGATATGATGATTTTTCCATTATTAGTGATGGCTATTTTAGAAGATAGACAATCAGAAGCACAAGAATTATTGACATTACTAAGTAAAGCTAATAGAGATGTAAAACACATGGTGACTTTTTCAGATGATTTTTCAGAGGCTTTAGCAGATCTTGAATTATTTAATTTTGATACATATATACCGAATAGCATTCAGTCACTAGCGATTTTATATGATAAATATGCGATGCGTGTGTTTAGTATAGATGATTATGTTCTTGAGTGGATAGAAAAACATTTTTCTAAAAGGTCAAGTATCAAACCTTTAACTCTATTAGAGAAAAAGACAGTAGATGAATCGATTTTTTCTGATTTATCGGCAAATGTGGCTCGGCAATTTATTGAAAAAAAACTTTTCACAAAAAAAGATTTTCAAAAAGTAACAGAAAAAGAATTACTTGAATTAAAAGGTGTTGGAGCAAAAACAATCGAAAAACTGAAAAGTAAAGGAATTGTTTTAAAGAAATAATTTGACAAGAATAGCCAATATGCTATATACTTTTGTCATACATTAAAAATTTATGAAAGAAACAAGTAGTTTTATAGTTTATATTTAAAGAGATGCTTTGGTTGGTGCAAAAAGCAAGTGACTATAAAATCAAGACATTCTGGAAATTGGTAATGCAAAGTTACTACGGATAGCGTCCGTTATACGCTCGAGAAAAGCATATGCTTTTAAATAAAGGTGGTACCACGTTTTCTAACGTCCTTACTAGTTCAACTAGTAAGGACGTTTTTATTACAGCCGTAGGAGCAAAGCGACGTACGGATGTAATATGGGACGGAACGAGGCAACAATGTATTTCGATAGAAATACGCCCGCCGAGAGAGTACCAATCCTTGAAAAAGCCGTAGGAGTAAAGCGACGTACGTTAAGTAAGGAAACTACGGAGCGAAGCTCCCTAGTACGACATTCGTAGCCAGCAAGCTGTAACGACTGTCGCATATGGGACGGAACGAGGCAACAATGTATTTCGATAGAAATACGCCCGCCAAGAGAGTACCAATCCTTGAAAAAGCCGTAGGAGCAAAGCGATGTACGTTAAGTAAGGAAACTACGGAGCGAAGCTCCCTAGTACGACATTCGTAGCCAGCAAGCTGTAACGACTGTCGCATATGGGACGGAACGAGGCAACAATGTATTTCGATAGAAATACGCCCGCCGAGAGAGTACCAATCCTTGAAAAAGCCGTAGGAGCAAAGCGACGTACGTTAAGTAAGGAAACTACGGAGCGAAGCTATAATGATTGGCACAATAGACAATCTATTGTAAGTCAGTACACTATTTATATTTGTAAAGTAGAAAAGAAAGGAAGTAGATAAAATATGATACAAAAACCAAAAGGAACGGCAGATTTATTACCAGTTAATAATCCTTTGTGGCACTATTTAGAAGAAACAACACGTATTTTAATGTCTGATTATCAATTTTCTGAAATGAGAACACCATTATTTGAAAATTATGAGTTATTTGCTAGAAGTTCTGGAGAAACGAGTGATATTGTATCAAAAGAAATGTATGATTTTTATGATAAGGGAGATAGACACATCGCACTACGTCCAGAGGGGACAGCACCGGTTGTGCGTGCTTATATTGAAAATAAATTATATGGGAATGAGCATGCAAAACCATTAAAAGTGTTCTATATGGCACCGATGTTTCGATATGAACGTCCACAGGGTGGACGTATGCGTCAATTTCATCAAATTGGGACTGAAGTTTTTGGAAGTACCAATCCAGCAACAGATGTCGAAACGATTGCATTGGCGTGGGATTTATTTAAAGAATTGGGTATTCAAGATGTGAAATTGGTTATCAATTCTTTAGGTAAAACGGAGGATAGACAACGCTATCGTCAAGCGTTAATTGATTATTTAACACCGTTAAAAGATCAATTAAGTCATGATTCACAAACTCGCTTAGAAAAAAATCCATTACGTATTTTAGATAGCAAAGACGAAAAAGATAAAGCTATTGTAGCAAATGCTCCAAGTATTTTAGACTTTTTATCTCCAGAAGCACAAGAGCATTTTGATAAAGTACAAGCTCTACTCAATGGTCTAAATATTCCGTTTGAAATTGATGCAAATATGGTACGTGGATTGGACTATTATCAAGATACAATTTTTGAAATGATGACAAATTCAGCTGTTTTTGGAGCACAAACAACCATTTGTGGAGGCGGTCGTTATGACGGATTAGTAGAAGCTCTAGGTGGTCCACAAACATCAAGTTTTGGCTTTGGTATTGGCATGGAGCGTCTTGTATTGTTGATGGAAAGTCAAAAAGTAGACGTACCCAACTTACAAGAATTAGATATTTTTGTGATTGGTATGGGAGAAGAAACATCTGTTGAAACATTGAAATTAACACAAGCGGCAAGACAAGCAGGATATTCAGCAGATAGAGATTATTTAGATAGAAAATTTAAAGCACAGTTTAAACTTGCAGATAAATTAGGTGCAAAAGTTGTTCTTATTGTTGGAGAAGAAGAATTACAAAAAGGAACAGCAAAACTTAAAGTGTTTAAAACAGGTAAAGAAGTAGAAGTGCCATTGACTGATTTATACGATAATTTTGAAACAGTGTATCGTATGAATACAATGGATACGTCGGTTTTAGATGAATATTTTAATCAATAGGAGAGGTATATGAGAACAAATTATTGTGGCATGATAACAGAAAAGTACGTCAACCAAACAGTAACCGTACAAGGTTGGGTTGCTAGACGTAGAGATTTTGGTGGTCTATTATTTATCCATTTACGTGATAGAGAGGGGATTGTACAAGTTGTGTTTAATGCTGAAACACAACCAGAGATATTTAAACTTGCAGAAAAATTACGTTCAGAATATGTTGTGGAAATTACAGGAGAAGTTGTTTTACGTGAAGAACAACAAATCAACGATAAAATGAATACCGGTAAAATTGATATACATGCACATGCTCTAACAATTTTATCAACAGCAACAACACCAGCTATTCCAGTAGAGGACGGTTATAACACATCAGATGAATTACGTATGCAATATCGTTATTTAGATTTACGTCGTACAAGTATGTTGCATAATTTACGTTTACGTCATCAAGTGACAAAATCTATTCGTGAGTCATTGGATAATGCAGGCTTTATTGATGTTGAAACACCGTATTTAACAAAATCAACACCAGAAGGAGCAAGAGATTATCTTGTACCATCTCGTGTGAATAGCGGTTCATTTTATGCGTTACCGCAATCTCCTCAGTTGTTTAAACAGCTATTGATGGGTGCAGGATTAGATAAATATTATCAAATTGCACGTTGTTTCCGTGATGAAGATTTAAGGGGAGATAGACAACCAGAGTTTACACAAGTCGACTTAGAAACAAGCTTTTTATCAGCAGAGGAGATTCAACAAACTGTTGAAAATATGTTGCAAAAAGTGATGAAAGATACATTGAATATTGAGGTAACAACACCATTTCCACGTATGTCGTATGCAGAGGCAATGAACAGATACGGAAATGACAAACCGGATACACGCTTTGCATTAGAATTGATTGATATTGCTTCAGTTGCTCAAAAAGTTGAGTTTGGTGTTTTCCAAAATGCCCTAGCAAATGGAGGACAAGTAAAAGCATTGAACTTAAAAGGTCAAGCAAGTGCCTATTCACGTAAAGACGTTGATAAATTGGGTGAGTTTGTTGCAAGATATGGAGCAAAAGGCTTGGCATGGACAAAAGTTGAAAATGGTGAATTTACAGGTGGTATTGCGAAATTTATCAATGATGTAAAAGAGGAATTATTATCTGTTGTGAATGGAGAAGACGGTGACATTTTATTCTTCTGTGCTGATAAACCGAGTGTGGTGGCACAATCATTAAGTGAATTACGTTTGAAATTAGGACGTGACCATGATTTGATTGATACATCAGCGTTTCATTTCTTGTGGATTGTGGATTGGCCTTTATTGGAATACGATGAAGATAATCAACGTTATGTGGCGATGCATCATCCATTTACAAGACCAAAAGCAAGTGATATGGATAAATTGACAACAAATCCTACAGATGTGATGGCAGAGGCGTATGATATTGTTTTGAATGGATACGAAATTGGCGGTGGCTCATTGCGTATTTATACACGAGAAATGCAAGAAAAAATGTTTGATGTATTAGGATTTACAAAAGAAGAGGCAGAACAACAATTTGGTTTCTTATTGGGAGCTTTAGATTCAGGATTTCCTCCTCATGGTGGATTGGCACTTGGCTTAGACAGATTGGTTATGTTATTGGCAAAAGAGAATAATATTCGTGAAGTGATTGCTTTCCCTAAAAATGGTAAAGCAATTGATCCGATGACAGAGGCACCAAGTGAAGTAAGTACAGCTCAATTACAGGAATTATCGCTATCTATTTTAGAAAAATAATATTGTGAGAATCATGTTGATAAACGTATTTGTCAACATGATTTTTTTTATTTTTGACGTAAGCATTTTTATTTACCAACTATTTTGATTATGGTATGCTAATAAAAAATAAGAAAAGAAAGAGTGAAAAAAATGGTTTTATCATTAACAGATGCAACATTTGAAAAAGAAACAGAAAAAGGTCTTGTTTTAGTTGATTTTTGGGCAACATGGTGTGGTCCTTGTCGTATGCAAGCACCAATTATTGATGCTTTAGATGAAGAAATGGGCGATAAAGTAACATTTGCGAAAATGGATATTGACGAAAATCCAGAAACAGCAAAAGAATTACGTATTATGAGTATTCCAACACTTCTCATCAAAAAAGACGGTGTGATTGTTGACCAACTTGTTGGTTTACATCAAAAAGGACACTTAGAAGAAATTTTAGAAAAATATATGTAAGATATATAACCCCCCGTTAAGCACCTTATGTGCTTAGCGGGGGGTTAATAAATTGATAAAATAAGATAAATACGGTTAACTGGATTTCTAATATAAAATCTTATTTAAATGTCATATACATCAAAATAAATCTCACGTTGTCTATCCAATAAATATTTTGATGATAGTGGTTCACCAGTTGCATTTAAAATCAATTCATTTGGTTTTTTAGATGAACCGTATTGATGAATGTGATGCGTTAACCATTCTCGAATTGGTAAATAAACATCTTGTTTAAAGACGTCTTTCATACATAAATCTTTTTCCATTGCATGACGTAATTGTGCAGCGTACATGTATCCTAAAGCATAGGATGGGAAGTAACCGAATAGTCCACCGCTCCAATGCACGTCCTGTAAGACACCTTCTAAATCATCTTTTGGTATAATACCTAGATACTCTTCGTATTTTTCATTCCATACACGTGGCAATTCACTCACAGGAAGATTGTCATTAAACAACATTTTTTCGATTTCATAGCGAATAATAATGTGTAGAGGATAAGTTAATGTATCGGCTTCAATGCGAATAAAGGAAGATTGTGAATGATGTAGTCCTTTATAGAAAGTATCAAAGTCAATATCATCAAAAGTTCCCTCTGTAATGCTTTGGAATAGAGAATAGTTTTCTCTCCAAAAATCTTTGTCGCTACCAATCATCATTTCATAAAAGAGAGATTGTGATTCGTGTATTCCTGTACTCGTTCCATTAGTTAGTGGTGTATAGTCGAATTTAGCATCAATATTTTGTTCATAAATGCCATGTCCAGCTTCGTGGATAACACCAAATACAGCCATTTTAAAATCATGTTCGTTCCAACGTGTTGTGATGCGAACATCATTTCTGTTTAATTCTTGCATAAATGGGTGCGTTGTATCATCTAAACGTCCTTTGTTGAAATTATATCCAATTTTACGAGCAATTTCTCGAACAAATTTATCTTGTTGGTATTTTGGTACATGACGTGTTAAAAAGTCTGTTCTAGGTGGTGTTCCTTTTTCTTCTAATGTTTTACGAATATCAATTAAACCATTTCTTAATTCTGAAAATAAAATGTCTAATTTTTCAGTTGTCATACCTGGCTCGTGTTTATTTAATAAAACGTCATAAGGTGTTTTTTCATCTTTTTGCCATAGTGGAATAAATGAACGAATCATAGAGATACATTGTTCCAATACAGGTTCAAAGCGTTTAAAATCTTTGGCAAGACGTCCTTGATGCCAAGCATCTTCTGCTTTTGTGATGAGTTTTGCATATTCTGTGTATTGTTCAACAGGAATCTTGTTGTTCAATTCATAATTTTCTTTGACTTTTTCAAAGAGTAACAAACCGTCTTTAGATAATTCATCTGTATGTTCTTCAAAATAACTTAAGAATGACACTAGTTTTTCTGATATACTCATTTCAAAGGCTTTACCCGATATATAACCTTTAACCTCTGACCGAAATGATGTTGCTTCTTTTGGCATACCAGTGGATGTATCCCAGCCAAGTAATGATAATACTTCATTTAATAGGGCAATTTCCTTTAAATAATCACGAAATTCTTTTTCTTTTTGGTGCATACGTTATCTCCTTTTCTTTTTATGTTTATTATAGCGTAATTTAGACAGTGAATAAAGTCATTGATAATGATGTTCAAAATAAGAAGAGTAGTTTATAATAAGAGTGTCTTTATTGTAAACAAAGGAGAATATAATCATGAAATTAAAACAATTATGGTTTATCATGCTCGCATTTTTTTGTGTTGGTTGCCAAGTACAAACAAGCACACCAATACAAAACCAAGAACAAGTAACCTTAAAACGAGTGGTAGACGGAGATACTGTTATTTTCAATATTGATGGAAAAGAAACAAAAGTGCGTGTATTATTAGTCGATACGCCTGAAAGTGTAAAGCCAGATACACCGATTTATCCTTTTGGGAAAGAGGCGAGTGAACGAACAAAAGAATTGTTAAAAAAAGCCAAAATTATTTCTTTGGAATATGAAGAAACAGGCAAAAAAGAAGATAAGTACGACAGAGCGTTAGCGTATGTCTTTGTCGACGGGAAATTATTAGAAGAAATTCTTGTTGAAGAGGGTTTAGCACGAGTTGCTTTTTATAAAGGACAAGAAAAATATTTATCATTATTGAAAACAAAGCAAGAAGCGGCTAAGAAAAAGAAAATAGGAATATGGTCTATTGAGGGTTATGTAACAGAAAGAGGATATGTGTTAGATACAAAATAAAAAGAAAAGGGGGCGTATATATGATGTTGCTGACGACAACCGAACACGTAGTAGGATATACCATTCAAAAGTATTGTGATGTTGTATTTGGAGAAATGATGGGATTTGTTGAAGGCTTAGTCGATGTGGCAATGGACGAAACAGAATTATCAGATATTCGAGAAGCCGCGTATTTGGAAATGTGTATGAAAGCTAGTGATCTTGATGCGAATGGTATTATTGGTATTCGTGTCCATTATCAATTATTAGCGTGTGGAAAAGTGTTTGTGTCGTGCTGTGGCACGGCTGTGAAAATCGAAAAGGCTTAAAATCCTCGGATTTTAAGCCTTTTAAATTATTGTTCCGTATTTTTTTTTGGTCTTAAACCCCAAAATTGAAAATAGTCTGTACGAATAGCTCCATTATATAATTTACGTTTTTTCGTTGCTTGTTGACCATAGTAAGTTTCGAAAGCTAAATCACTTGTTAAAATATACTTACTCCAAGTTGGTATGTGTGCATACGTTTGTCCCATTTGTTGATACAAGTGATGTACTTTATCTTCATCTAACAATCTATCACCATAAGGAGGATTTGAAATTAAAATACCAAACTCTTTTTTTGTTTTGAAATCTGATAATTGCATTTGTTTAAACTGAATATGCTCTGACACACCTGCTTTTTCAGCATTTCGCTTGGCAATTTCAATCATTGAACCATCAATATCAGTACCCGTAATATCAAGTACAACATCTTTTTTGATTTGATTTTTGGCATCTTGTCGAACTTGTTCAAAAATATCATTATCAAAAATATCCCATGTTTCACACGCAAAATGACGATTTAATCCAGGAGCAATATTCAATCCTATTAGGGCTGCTTCAATCGGAATAGTACCTGATCCACATGTTGGGTCGTATAAAGGTCTGTCAGGGAACCATGTTGTTAATTGGATTAGTGCAGCTGCCATGTTTTCTTTTAAAGGGGCACCACCTTTTTCAGTACGATACCCACGTTTAAATAAACTAGATCCGGTTGTGTCTAATGTTAATGTGACGACATCTTTTAAAACAGATACTTCAATAGGGTAGACAGCACCTGTTTCGGCTAGTTTTGTTTTGCGATGATAGTAGTTAGAAAGTCTTGTAACAATCGCTTTTTTTGTAATAGATTGACAGCTAGGTACATGATGAAGTGTTGATTTAACAGATTTTCCAGAAACAGGAAAATTAGCGTCTAAAGGTAACATATCTTCCCAAGGAAGTGCTTTTGTTTTTTCAAATAATTCATCAAATGTACGTGCTTTAAATGTTCCAAAAATAATTTTAATACGGTCAGCCGTACGTAGCCATAGATTTGTTTTGGCAATATCATAAGCTGTTCCTTCAAATAGCACTTTACCATTTTCAACTTGGCAAGTGTATCCCATATCTTTTAATTCTTTACCAACGAGTGCTTCAATACCAGCCGCACACGTCGCCATCAATTTGAATGTTTTCATGACATATTATCTCCATAATAATACAGTGCTAAAAAGATTTAGCACTGTGCGTAATGTTTATATAACCTGAATTGTAAACTTCTATAAGCCATGTTCTGTACTATTTATCTGTCAGGAGCAGAGTAAATAGCGATTATTATCTGTCTGTGTATCATTGATACACCTCTTTTTTCGTTGTTATTCCTATAAAGAGTGCCCCTACCATACGTTTGGGTTGCTCGCTCGAGGGGTTTACCGCGTTCCACCAATCTGTTTCCAGTATTGCTTCGTCACTGTGGCACTTTCAAGAATACTTTGACATAGCCTAAGCCTTAGCCATTTTTTCTGCCGTCAACTAATAGTTGCCTTAGCTTATTGTTTCGCTAAGCACGAACACTACAAGCATTTCAGCTTGTGCGAGCATGGACTTTCCTCAGCTTAGATACTAAACCGCAATAATCCGAAGTCTACAAAGACATCTTATTGAACATTGTCCAATTTTGAACCAAAAACGTGTTTTTCTAAGTTTGATATACGTCTTAAAATATCGTAGTTTGTTGTGCCGGCACTTGATGTTTGAGGTTTTGCATCAGAACCACCATTTTTTTCTGATAATTCGCCAATTTTGTTGATTAAGCGAATATTTTCTTGTTTTAATTTTGCTAGTTCTGTTTCAAACATGTCGTAATCTTGCATGATTAAATCTAAAAATTCATCTACTTCAACAGTGTTGTATCCTCTCATGCTTGTTTTAAATGCTTGATCATAAATATCTTGTGGGGTTAAGTTTCTTTTTGCCATATCGTTCATCCTTTCAGTATCGTACCTTTCTATTTTACAATGAATATGTTTTTTTTTAAAGTCAAAAACAACAATTCATTAAAAAAATTGTGTTTTATAATGAAACATTTGTTTCAATAGTGTGTATCAAGGAAAAAATGTATTTAAAATAGAATAATATCAATAGTTTACTGATTTACGGTTTATCATTTGATAATGACGATGAAAAAAGATAAATTCAAAGAAATACTCGTTAAATCATGAATTGCAAAAAAGTCAGCATATAGATTTGTTATCTATATTATTTTAGACAACAATACTTTACTACAAGTCCAAAAAATGATACTTTAGTGTAGAGTAAAAATGAAAAGGAGATTGCTATGTCATTTGATGAAGAACGTTTTATGTCTAGTCATGTTAGAACAGAACAAGAAGAACAAGCAGAGATGTCTTTACGTCCAAAAACATTAGCACAGTATATTGGGCAAGACCGTGTAAAGCATGAGCTAGCAATTTATATAAAAGCTGCAAAAGAACGTCAAGAAGCATTAGACCACGTTTTATTATATGGTCCTCCAGGATTAGGAAAAACAACAATGGCAATGGTCATTGCGAATGAAATCGGTGTAGGCATTCGTACAACGAGTGGTCCGGCAATCGAAAGACCGGGTGATTTAGTTGCTTTATTAAGTGATTTAAATCCGGGTGATATTTTGTTTATTGATGAAATTCATCGTTTGCCACGACAAGTGGAAGAAATGTTATATTCTGCTATGGAAGATTTTTATATTGATATTATTTCTGGTCAAGGAGCTACGGCACAGCCCATTCATTTTCCATTGCCACCGTTCACACTCGTTGGTGCAACAACAAAAGCAGGTTCTTTATCAGCACCATTAAGAGATAGATTTGGTATCGTTTCTCACATGGAATATTATGATGTAGAAGCTCTTTCTGAAATTGTCAAACGTTCGGCATCTATTTTTGATATGGAGATTGATGAGGCAGGAGCGTATGAAATTGGGTTACGTTCACGTGGGACACCGCGTATTGCCAATCGTTTATTAAAACGTGTTCGAGATTACACACAAGTTTTTGGACAAGGTGTGATAACAAAGGAATTATCGGATAAAGCATTATCCTTATTACGTGTTGATGAAAAAGGTTTAGATCATGTGGATAGAAATTTATTAGAAACGATGATACAACTTTACAATGGTGGCCCAGTCGGACTAAGTACAATCGCCGCAAACATTAGTGAAGATACCGATACAATAGAAGATATGTATGAACCGTACTTACTTCAAATGGGCTTTTTACAAAGAACCCCAAGAGGTAGGGTTGTGACTGAATATGCCTATAAGCATTTAGGTATTGCGTATAAAAAAGATGAATAGGAGAGTAAAATGTTAACGACAAAAGACTTTGATTTTGATTTGCCGGAGGAGCTGATTGCACAGACACCTTTAAAAGAACGGAGTAAATCAAGATTACTTGCCTTAAATGCCACAAGTGGTGCGTATCAAGATGAAACATTTATCAATGTTGTCAATCATCTGCATGAGGGAGATGTATTAGTTTTAAATGATACACGTGTTTTACCCGCAAGATTGCATGGAGAAAAAGAAGATACGGGTGCTCATGTTGAATTGTTATTATTGACGAATATAGAGGGAGATAAATGGGAAACTCTTGTGAAACCTGCTAAGCGTGTTAAAGTAGGAACAGTTATTTCATTTGGAGATGGACGCTTAAAAGCAAAAGTTATCGAAGAACAAGAGCACGGAGGACGCATTGTTGAATTTATGTATCAAGGTGTCTTTTTAGAAGTCTTAGATTCTTTAGGGGAAATGCCTTTACCACCATATATTAAAGAGCATTTGGATGATAAAGAACGCTATCAAACCGTTTATGCAAAAGAAGTTGGTTCTGCGGCTGCCCCAACAGCAGGTTTGCATTTCACACCAGAATTATTAGAACAAATTGAAGCAAAGGGTGTAGACATTGCTTATTTGACATTGCATGTCGGATTAGGCACATTTAGACCGGTTTCTGTTGAAAATTTAAGTGAGCATAAAATGCATTCAGAATTTTATCAGTTAAATCAAGAAACAGCTAATAAAATCAATGCAGCGAAAAAAAGAGGAAATCGTGTCATAGCTGTTGGAACAACGTCTATTCGTACACTAGAAACTATTGCCACAGCGAACCAAGGTACGATGATAGCATCAAGTGGGTGGACAGATATATTTATTTCCCCTGGGTATACGTTTAAAATTGTCGACGGTTTTATTACGAATTTTCATTTACCAAAATCTACTTTAGTTATGCTTGTATCAGCATTTGCAGGACGAGAAAATGTGTTAAATGCTTATCAACATGCCATTTCTAAAAAATATCGTTTCTTTAGTTTTGGCGATGCAATGATTGTTGAAAAATTTGTATAATAAAAAGACTTGACATCAACATTTTTAGGCTCTTCGTCAAATTGTGTTGGTGGAGAGAAATAGTGAGTATGTTGGTAGTGAATGGCATTAACCATTCACTACCTTTTTCACATTCTTTTTCTGCCACTGAGAATGGTGTTGTATGATTAAAATACGTAATCTAAAATAGGAAAAACGTCTATAGCCATAGGCAATGCGTTTGATAACTTTAATATGATTGTTGATAGCTTCTGTGATACCGTTTGAATAAGGTGTGGTAAAAGCTTGATAAATACCATTCTGATAGGTTTTAAAAATATCAAATTTCTTTCTAAACCACTCTGGTAATGACGGGTCAATATGATGAATAACCTCCATAAATGACTCAAAATCTCGCTGTCTATAAGCATATCTCAACTCTTGTACAAACTCATATGCTTGTTTTAAAACAGGACTATAGTCTAATAATCTATCAAGGATTTGTGCGTGTGTCAGATATGTTTTAAAGGATT